>WGMV01000042.1 GCA_016124905.1 bacterium | reverse complement strand
GGTTCTGGCCTATGGCCTTGCCACGCTCAACAAGGTGCTGGGTGAGAACACCAGCCTTCGCAACATTGCCGAAGGCGGCCTCAAGGGCATCAACCGTCTGGCCATCAACACCGGCGAGACCTTCAACGACGCCAAGAGCTTCGTCGTCGGCAAGGCCGATCAGGTTGCCGATGCCGCAGACAAGGCGCTTGCCCGCACCACCGCTGCCGCTCAGACGCTTAGCGCCAAACAGGCTTTCATAAATAGCATGGACAATGGCGGCAACCCGGCGCTCAGCGTCTGATCCATCGCAGCTTGCAGCATGACAGCGCTTGGCGTAAGCTGAACCCGTTCAATTTCACGCGCGCGCATTCATGGCCCTTACCGACGATCTGACCGCCAAAGGCATTCCCTACCGGGCAGCCGCCATTTGCCTGATGCGCACGGTGAACGAGGAAGGCCGCAAGGTCTTCTGCTACCTGAAAATCTATGATGAGCATCTCGGCCGCTTCGCCCTGTTTCTGAAAGAGGATGGCGGCCTGTTCAACCCGGCTGATTATGGCGAGATACTTGCCATCGGCTTCGATGAGCCAGATGACGACACCAGACGGAAGATGAAGGAAGAATTCGGCTACGACGAATCCGAACAGCTGATGCTGATCACGCCGGAAACACCACGTAACTGATCATGGCGAAAACACCCGCATATTTCTTTCCGGGCATGCTCTGCGACCACCGTTTGTGGAAGCCCATTCTGCCCTTCGTGGAAGCCACGCTGGACATCCATCCCGTCGATGTCAGCCAGACCGATAACATTCCCGCATGCGCTTCCCACTTCATCCCGAAGATGCAGGAGGGCGCCGTCCTCGTCGGCCTATCCATGGGCGGTTATGTGGTGCTGGATGTGATGCGACAGTTGCTGGAAATAAATCAGGCGGGCAGGGTGAAGGCCATCATGCTGATTTCCACCAGCGCCTTCGCCGACAACAGCGAACAGACCCGCACGCGCGAAGGCCTCATCAAACTGGCGAAAATGGGCAAGTTCAAGGGCGTCACCCCACGCCTGATGCCAACCCTCATCCACCCCTCGCGCGTGGAGGATACCTCCATCACCCAGGTGGTGCTCGACATGGCCGAGGATATCGGTTTAGAGGCATTCATCCGCCAGGAAACCGCCGTGATGAACCGTCGCGACCAGACGGATATTCTTCCGCAGATCACGTGCCCCACGCTCATTATCGTTGGCGATACCGACCAGCGCACCCCGCCCGCCTGCAGCGAGAAAATGGCCGCCCTCATTCCCGGTTCGGAATTTCACCTGCTGAACATCTGCGGCCACCTGCCGCCGTTGGAATTGCCGGATGAGACCGGTACATGGATGCGGCAATTTCTGCAAAAACTATAGCCTAGCTTTCCACACCGTATTTTTCTTTCAACATCCGCATGGTTGTCGGTGTTGGCGCACCCCAGCCTTTCGCCAGGATGATGCCATATTGGCTTAAATCAAACGGCTCGCCGGATTCGCACAGCCGGATGAACGGCATTTCCTTATGCGGGAAGACCTGAATGAAATAATAACCCGTCCGCCCATCGGGAAAAGGGCAATGCCACTCATAAATCAGGTTCGCGCGCGCGGTGACTTTGCTGACCCATGAGCCCATGCTAAAGCTCTATCTCAGGCGGTTTCCCGTGTGGTGTGGGCGACGAGCCGGGGTTGCCCGGTGCCTGGTCCGGCGGGCTGGTATCGCGCCCTTCGGGGAATATATACATATCCCGGAATTTTTCCGGATAGGGCGATGTGCCCGTATCATTGTTTATGCTGAGCCGCCCTTCGCTGAAACGCAGGTTGAAAAGTCTGCGCTGGGAAGGCATGTTGGCATCGTCTTCCTGAATGCCGTCATAATAAATATTCCGCTCGGCATCTGTTGTCACCTGACGGCCGAATTCATCGAACACATGGATATTTTCCGGCTTTACGCCGATATCGATGAACTGCTGCCTTACCCTTGGCACCATCATGCCATAAGCCGGGTTAAGGGTGGTGAGCACCACTACGGCCTGCGCGATGTCCTCGGCCGGAACCTGGCTCTGAATATCCTGCTGAATTTCGGGATGAAGACCGGGCGCCACATGCGCCAGCAGGCGGTTATGCGGGTCCTGATAGGCTAGGGCATAACACATGGTGAGGTGCACCGCCGTGGCGCTTACGCCGTCATCCGGCATGCCTGCATAATATTGATTCTCCCGGAGCATGTCCGGGCTTTCAGGAGAAACGAAACCTTTGCCGGTGAGTTTGATGGTCATATGAGATACAGAAAAAACATCACTTTAAGCCTATAGAAAATAACTTAAAATTGCTTAAATTCTGCGTTATACATCCACCATTTCGCTGACCTTGTCTCCCAGCAGCGCCGTCTCATGCTGGATGAACTTGAAACGCAGCTCCGGGTCCTTGCCCATCAGCTCTTCCACGCGCTGGGTCGCCAGTTCCTGCGTATCGCTGTTAATGATGACACGATGCATGGTGCGCTTGCCGGGCTGCATGGTGGTTTCCTTCAACTGCGCGGGCGTCATCTCACCCAGACCTTTGAAACGGCCGATCTCAAGGTTTTTGTATTTCTTGCCGAGCTCCGCCACCAGCTTATCGCGCTCTTGCTCGGTGGAGGCATAACGCGTGAACTGCCCGGTGGAAATGCGGTAGAGCGGCGGCTGCGCGAGGTAGAGATGCCCGTCGCGGATCATCTGCTGCGTCTCGCGGAAAAAGAAGGTGATGAGCAGCGAGGCGATATGTGCCCCGTCCACATCGGCATCGGTCATGATGACGATTTTCTCGTAGCGCAGATCTTCCTTGCGGTAATGCTTACCTGTGCCGCAGCCCATCGCCATCAGCAGGTCGTTCAATGCCTGGCTGGCACGCACCTTGTCGTTGGTGGCGCTGGCCACGTTCAGGATTTTGCCGCGCAAGGGCAGCACGGCCTGCGTTTCGCGGTCGCGTGCCTGCTTGGCGGAACCACCTGCGGAGTCGCCCTCCACGATGAACAGTTCCGTCCCCTGCGGAATGCTCCGCGTGCAATCCGCCAGCTTGCCCGGCAGGCGCAGTTTTTGCGTGACGGTGACTCGCTTGACCTCTTTATCCTTCTTGCGGTTCAGCCGCTCTTCCACACGCAGCAGCACGTAATCCAGCAGCGCGGTGGCCAGTTCCTTATTGCCCGCCAGCCAATGCTCAAAGCGGTCGCGCAGCGCGTTCTCCACCAGGCGCGTCACATGCTGGCTCACCAGCTTGTTTTTCGTCTGGCCTTGAAATTGCGGGTCCTTCACGAACACGGAAAGCACCATGCAGGCCCCATCTAGCACATCTTCGGCCATGATGGTCGATGCCTTCTTGTTGCCCGCCAGCTCGGCGTAGGAACGCAAGCCCTTCAGGATGGCCGCACGAAAACCCTGTTCATGCGTGCCGCCCTCGGGCGTCGGAATCGTGTTACAGAAACTATGCGAGGAAGGCTCCTCATCCACCGGCCAGGTGATGGCCCATTCCACACGGCCGGATTTCTCAGCCAGTTCGGCTTCACCGGCAAAGCTTTCCGGCGTCACGGTCGCGCGCGCGCCCAGCTCGGCCGTCAGGTAATCATTCAACCCGTTAGGGTAATGGATGACCGCCTCGGCCGGAACTTCGCTGCCTTCTTCCAGCAGCGACGGCGCGCACTTCCAGCGAATCTCCACCCCTTTGAACAGGTAAGCTTTCGCATTGGCCAGCTTGTAAAGCTTCGCCGGGCGGAAGTGGGATTTATTGCCAAAAATCTCCTGGTCAGGCTGAAAGCGCACCGTGGTGCCGCGACGGTTGGAAACCGCGCCCACCTGTTCCAGCTTGGTGGTGGCATGCCCGCGGCTATATTGCTGACGCCACAGCACCTTGTCGCGCGCCACTTCCACTTCCAGCATGGAGGCCAGCGCGTTGACGACGGAAATACCTACCCCGTGCAAACCGCCGGAGGTCTCATATGCCTTCTGGCTGAACTTCCCGCCCGAATGCAGCATGGTCAAAATCACTTCCAGTGCTGATTTCTTCGGAAACTTCGGGTGAGGATCGATCGGAATACCCCGCCCGTTATCCCGGATCGTCACCAGGTCGTTCTCATCCAGCTCAATCTCAATGCGCGTGGCAAACCCGGCCACGGCTTCATCCATGGAGTTATCGAACACCTCGTTCACCAGATGGTGCATCGCCGTCTCGTCCGACCCGCCGATATACATGCCCGGCCGCTTGCGCACCGGCTCCAGCCCCTCAAGGACTTCGATATCCTTGGCCGAATAATCGTTGCTGTTGCTTGGATTGCCGGGTTTGGCGAACAGATCGCTCATGGGTGTCCTTATTCCGTATGGGTAAGCGCGACAGCACGTCGCGCCTCAGCCTTGAGCTCGCTTCATGGCGGCATCAAGCACGACGCCGCCGGAAGCAAATCAAGAGGCATTATCATAATCGCACAAAACCTCCCCCGCAAGGGCCAGTGAGCCGCAAATCAGCAGTTTGCAAGGGTTTTTGAGTGTTTTTGCCAGTTTTTTGAATCCCGAAAGCCAATCCGGCGCCGTTTCGGCGGGCATATTTAGTCCTTTGGCTGCATCCAGCAGGCTTTCCGGCTTGGCCGCGCGGGGGTTTTCCGGCATCCCGACCAGCATGGCCTGCGCCACGTAAGGTGCAAGCGGGACCAGAAACCCCTGCATATCCTTGTCCTTCATCATCCCGGTAAGCAGCATAACGGGCTTGCCCTCCGCCCGCCATCGCGCAAGCTGTTGCGCGATAGCCGCCCCGGCGGAGGCATTATGCCCGCCATCCAGCCAAACCTCGCTCCCTTCCGGCAGCATTGGGAGCAACGCCGGATGCGTCAGCCGCTGCATACGTGCCTTATGCCGCGCCGTGACCAGCCCTTTCAGGATGATGGATTCATTCCAGTGAAACCGTGCATCGCCATGTCGGCGCAACTGGTCGGCGCAGGCAATCGCCATGCCCGCATTCAGCCATTGATGCGGCCCTGCCAGCGCCGGTGCCGGATAGGCCAGTGCCATGCTGGCGGACTGATAATGCGCCTGCTCATCCCGAACCTCCACACGCCATTCCTGTCCATGACGAAAAAGCGGGCAGGGGTGCTGCATGGCTTCATCCGTAATGGCGCCTATCGCCTCCGGCTCCTGCATGCCGATGACGGCGGGCACGCCGGGTTTCAGGATGCCCGCTTTTTCCCGCGCAATGGCATCCAGGCTGTCACCCAGAAATTCCACATGGTCCATCGACACCGGCGTGATGACCGAAAGCATCGGCCTTGCCACCATATTGGTCGCATCCAGCCTGCCGCCCATGCCCACTTCCAGCAGCAGAAAATCGGCCGGATGCTCCGCATACAATAAAAACGCCACCGCCGTGGTGCTTTCAAAAATCGTGGCCGGATGCTTCATCAACGCATCCCGCACGCGCTGCATGGCGGGCAGCAGGGTATCGTCATGCACTTCCACGCCGTTCAGCATCATGCGTTCATTGAACCGCACCAGCTCGGGTGATGTGTAGCTATGCACGCGCAGCCCCGCCGCTTCGCCCATGGCCCGCAGATAGGCCACCACCGAGCCTTTGCCATTGGTCCCCGCTACATGAATCACCGGCGGCAGATGATGGTGCGGATTGCCCAGCGCCTCCAGCAACGCCTCCATCCGCCCGAGCGACAGCTCAATGCCTGCGGGGCCGAGCACGGTCATCTCGTCAAGCAGATGCTGAATGGCGGCATTGGGATGTGGGCGCATGGCCGCCCTATAGCAGCTTATTCAAGGAAACTGAAGCAGCCGTGAGCGTGCGCGAGCGTCGAGGTTCTACAGAGAAGCCAGAGAAGGCAATCCAGCCCGGCTCGGCATCTGATGGCGCACCTGCACCAGATGGGAGATGATCTCATAGAGGTTCGGCAATTGCCACATCAGCGGCTCCGGCGAAATGGCCAGCGTGCGGAACAGGTTGGAGACCTGCTCGTTATGCGGGCCGTCCAGCACGGACATGGCGTCGAGATTCAGCAACTCCTCGGCCGCATTGGTGCGCGCGTGAATCACCAGACGGTTATTGGACAGCTCGGCATGGATCACATCCGGGCATTCGCGCAGCATGCGCAGCACCTGGCTGTAGGCATCCGCCTGCGTGGCGATGAATTTCAGCGCCTTGGTGTTTTCCTCCACCAGGGAAAAGGGCAGTTCGATGCCATAACGCGTCGGCTCGCTGCGCTCCACCACGCTCTGCCGGTTGCCCAGGCCGATATTGTCAGAGAAGAAAACGGAAAGCAGGCTGGCCGCCGCCGGTTGCGTATGGCTGATATAAAGGCGCGGCAATGCGCCCCGCTCGCCCTGGATATATTCGAGCTGGTAGCCGTAGAAATATTTGAGCAGGGAGGCATTGGCGAGAAGGCGGCTTAAAGCCTTGGTCGCCGCGCCGATGCTGAGTTCAGTGGGTTGTGGTATCATAATGCGGGTCTTCCTAACAGAACGCGCTTAAATCACAATGGTGAACTATTTGTGACGAAACGGCGATGGAATGGTTAAAAAACCTAGGAAAACTCTGGGTTTTGCGCGATTTTACCAAATTTTCCATACACTTGTTGCTGCAATGCACAATCTGCGGCTTGTCTCAGCTTAGAAACAATCTAAATTCATGCCGCAGAGTTAACAACACCGGCCCGCACGCGGATTTTTGTGAATAATAATGCGGTAAAGATATATCCACAGTGAGGGCCTGCACCCTGGATATTAAAGTTGGCAGTGGACCATAGGCTGGCCTAGGATACCGGCATGATTGAAAAACTTTCCAAACATGCCGGCAAAATCCCGCAGGTGACGCTTGCCTTCTGGATCATCAAAATTGCGGCAACCACGTTGGGAGAAACGGGGGGCGACGCGTTTTCCATGTCGCTTGATCTTGGTTACGCGGTCAGCACCGTAATTTTTGCCTTGTTCTTTTCCGTTGCGCTGCTGGTGCAAATGCGCTCGGCCCACTATCATCCGTTTACCTATTGGACGGTCATTGTTACCACCACCACCGTCGGCACCACCCTTGCCGATTTTATGGATAGAAGCCTCGGCTTCGGCTACGAAGGCGGCGTGTTACTACTCTTCATTATATTGCTGGCGCTGATTGCAGTATGGAAGCGGGCCTGTGGCTCCATATCCATTCACAAAATCAGGGACTGGCGGGGGGAGCTGTTTTACTGGTGTACCATTTTATCTTCTAACACCTTAGGCACCGCGCTGGGCGACTGGCTGGCCAATGACCCTCGCTTCGGCTATAGTGGCGGGGCGGCACTGTTTCTGGCCATACTGGCCGTCATAGCCATGCTCTATTACACCACGCGCCTTTCCCGCACCGCGCTTTTCTGGCTGGCTTTTGTCATCACCCGTCCCCTTGGCGCAACGCTGGGGGACATCCTCACCAAGCCTGTTGATGCAGGCGGGCTTGATTTAAGCCGCTTTACCTCATCTGCGGTGCTGCTGGGCATGATGATTACGGGCATTTTGCTCTCTTCCTGCAAGCGGAGAAATGCCATGCCCGCCAAAGATCAAGCAATCCCATAAAATATAGAGCGATCAACGCGATTCAACCATTGAGGCCCCGCCTGCTAATAGGGGCGTAACCCTTCGCGTAGCCATGGTCGGGCAGCGTGACCGTAAATAATAGCGTTACTAGGATTTACGATTCACCACATAATCCGCCAGCATGCGCAGCAGATCCGCGCGCTCGTCAAAGCTGCGCAGATGATTCTTGGCCTGATCGGCCAGGATGAAGGCCTGTTCGCGTGCCCGTTCAATGCCGATGGCACCCACCAGTGTAGCCTTGCCCTGCGTTTTATCCTTACGTGCGGCTTTGCCCATCTCCTTGGCATTGCCTTCCACGTCGAGCAGATCGTCCGTCATCTGGAAAGCGAGGCCGAGGTCGTTGGCATAGCGCGACAGCGCATGGCGCATCGGCTGGCTGGCCTTGCCGAGGATGGCGCCCGCCTCGCAGGCAAACCCGAACAACCGGCCCGTTTTCATGCGTTGAAGGCGGATGATTTCCGGAATGGACATATCGTCGCGCTCTTCGGCCAGCAAATCCATCATCTGCCCGCCCACCATGCCGAGGCACCCGGCAGCCTGCGAAAGCGCGTAAACCAGCTCCAGCCGCACCTTGGGGTCCACATGGGTGGATTCGTCGGCCAGCGTCTCGAAGGCCAGGGTCAGCAGCCCGTCACCGGCCAGCAGCGCGGTGGCCTCGTCGAACATGATATGGCAGCTCGGCTGGCCGCGGCGCGTGTCGTCATCATCCATGGACGGCAAATCGTCATGCACCAGCGAATAGGTGTGGACGAACTCGATGGCCGAACCCACCTGCAATGCGGAATCCAGCCCCACGCCAAACATCTTGGCGGTGGTGATGGCGATGAAGGGGCGCAAACGCTTGCCGCCGGACAGGGCGGAATAGCGCATGGCCTCGATCACCCTTCCTTCCCCGTTTTCCGGCGCGGGCAGCAATTTACCCATTTTATCGTGCAGGGCGGTGGCGATATCGTCGAGCGCCTTGCGCAGCTTGGGGTCCATCGTCATACCGGTTTTGCTCGTGCCAGTTTTACTCATAGAAGAGGGGCTTTCCGTTTATTTGAATGATTTAGGCATCAAGGGGCTGGGTGGCGATTTCACCGGACTGGTGAATGATTTTCTCCACCTTAAGGCGGGCATCCTGGAGCTTTTTCTCGCAATGGGCCTTCAGGTAACTGCCGCGGGCATAATCGTCGATCGCCTGGTCCAGCGATGTCTCGCCCGATTCCAGCCTGCGCACGATCTGTTCCAGCTCATGCAAAGCCTCTTCAAAGCTCAATTTGGCGATATCCGCCGTGTTTTTCTTTTCCGCCATCAGGGGGCCTGTCCTGCTTCTTTGAATAGTATGTTTGATTATTCCATTGCTAGCCTCTATGCAACAGACAAAGGACGTAGTGTTATAGTTGCGCTATGTGCGAGCGAAGCGAGTTGGGCCATTGAGGCCCCGCGCCTTATTGGCGCGTAATCCTTCGCGTAGCGGAGGTTAGGTATAAATAGATGTTTCAGAATCTTTCTCAACGCTTAAGCGGCGTATTTCAGAAATTGACGGGCAAGGGCCTGCTGACGGAGGAAGACGTCAACGCCGCGATGCGTGAGGTGCGCATTGCCCTGCTGGAGGCCGACGTCGCCCTGCCGGTGGTGAAGCAATTCGTCGAGGATGTCCGCACCCAGGCTGTCGGGCAGGAGGTCATCCGCTCCGTCACGCCGGGGCAGATGGTCGTCAAGATTGTCCATGACCATCTCATCAAGCTGCTCGGCGGCGAAAATGCCGAACTGGAAGTCGACACGCCTCCTTCCATCATCCTCATGTGCGGCCTTCAGGGCTCCGGTAAGACCACCAGTTCCGGCAAGCTCGCCAAATGGCTGAAGGACAAGCAGCGCAAAAAGGTCCTGCTCGCCTCGCTCGACGTCTACCGCCCGGCCGCGCAGCTTCAGCTTGCCAGTGTGGCCGAAAAGGCCGGGGTCGAAAGTCTGGAGATCGTCGAAGGCCAGAAGCCCGAGGCCATCGCCACCCGCGCCATCAAGGAAGCCAAGACCAAGGGCTATGACGTCCTCATCCTCGATACCGCAGGCCGTCTGCATATCGATGAAGAGTTGATGGACGAGCTCAAGGCCGTCGAAAAAATCGCCAAACCGCGCGAGATCCTCCTCGTGGCCGATGCCATGACCGGCCAGGACGCCGTGCGCGTGGCCGAAAGCTTTAAGGCAGCCGTGCCCCTCAGCGGCCTCGTCCTCACCCGCATGGATGGCGATGCGCGCGGCGGCGCGGCGCTTTCCATGCGCTCCGTCACCGGCTGCCCCATCAAGTTCATGGGGATGGGGGAGAAAATCACCGAACTGGAGCCCTTCCATCCCGAACGCGTCGCCGGACGCATCCTCGACATGGGCGATGTGGTATCGCTCGTGGAACGCGCCGCCGAAGTGATCGACCAGGAAGAAGCCCAGAAAATGGCTGCCAAGATGCAGCAGGGCAAGTTCGACCTCAACGATTTCGCCGCCCAGCTCAAACAGCTCAAGAAAATGGGCGGCATCAGCAGCATGATGGGTATGCTGCCGGGCCTGGGCAAACTGAAGGAACAGCTGGGCGACAAAATGCCCGGCGACGACAAGCCCATCCTCCATCAGGAAGCGCTCATCCTTTCCATGACGCCGAAGGAACGCGCCAACCCCGACCTGCTCAATGCCAGCCGCAAACGCCGCATCGCCACCGGCGCGGGCCTGACGGTGCAGGACCTCAACCGCCTGCTGAAACAGCACAAGCAGATGCAGATGATGATGAAACAGTTCAAGAAACTCGGCCCCAAGGGCATGATGCGTCAGATGTCGCAGATGCAGCGGCACCTGGGCGGTGGCGGGTTTTAAGCCGCAGCACCTTTTTCCGGTTGAATAACCCGCGTTTTCGCCAGATCGGCCAGATGCGAAAGATGCTGGTCGAAATCAGCCATATGAGCGGGCAGCTCTCCAGCGTCTTTAAGCGCGGTGAGCAAATTGCCCAAGGCTGCATTTCCTGCACGGTCGCCACCCATCAATGGCTTCGGTTGCGCCTGGTCCTCATCGGTGATGGACCAGCGCAGAAAATGATCGCGAAAATTCCACTCGGTCACAATCCCCTGAGCAGCAAGTTTTTCACATAATGCCTGCACATCATCTAATTCCGGCCGATTAATCAGGTCAACATACACCCAGCGAGGCTGGGTTTCCGTTTCCAGAAACGCCAATTCAACATCCTGCACGATGCCCATGATAAAACTCCCTGTATCTTTTATTTTCAGAGAGCATAGCAGATTGTTCCGAACATGGAAGGGATGTTGCGCCTGCTAAAAAACCAAGCGTCACAAACCTTCGCGCAGCGCCTCTAGGCACTTGTAATCCGTCAGGTCCATTGAGATGGGCGTCACGGAAATATAGCCGTTATTGATCTGGTCGATGTCGCACCCCCGCCAGTCCGTCTGGTCCCAGCGGTCCCCGCCCACCCAGAAATAGGTGCGGCCTTTGGGGTCCTTGTTCTGCACCAGCTTGT
>WGMV01000041.1 GCA_016124905.1 bacterium | reverse complement strand
GATGATCTACATCATCCAACGCAATTCGCTTGAAACGAATTTTTAGTTGATAACTAATCGCATTGAAGTTGCTCATCACAACTCAATGCTCTCACCATACCTGTCAAAGAACAACCGCCACAAATTCTCGAAGCGGGAGGGGCTATCTAACAAAGGGTTTGCACCCCGTCAACAGGGAAACGACGGCAAAATGCATTTTGTTGATAGATTATTTACCTTCAAGCACTTAAAATAAGCCTTTAGGCATTCAGCGCGGCAGGTAGCCATGCAATTATCGCTCAACAGCGCGGCCATGACGGCCAACAGCCGTTATATGGCGGCCTCCCACACCCGGCTGGATAACGGTCGGGAAACCTATCAGGTAACCGCCTCATCCCTTGATTACAGCGCCGTGATTGTGGATATCGCCTTGGAAGAGACCCCAAGCCCGGAGGCCGTCGCCATCCTTCATTACACCGCCCAATCCACCCGCCTGACGGGGGATGACAAGCGCGCCATCGCCAAACTGGCCGCCATTGTCGATAAGTTCGGCGGCGCCAACCACGGCAAACTCATGAAAGACCTTGCCGCCGTAGTTCGCATCATGGAACAGGCCAACCCGCCACGCGGCCAGAAATCAACCGGCCTGGCACGAATGCTGGAGCTTTACCGGGAGGAACGCGCCAAACTAGGCGACGATGCCACCCATGTACGTATTTTCCTGGAACAACTGGAAACACACTCGGTATCGTGGGAAACCACCATCCAGCCTAAGCAACACGCCCCGTCTCAAACGCCCGGTCAATCTCAGCCGCGGAAAGCTGAATGATATTGCTGTCATAATCGGAAAAATTACGGTTTCCGATGTTGGTTTCACGTGCTTCGGCCTGTCTGTGCAAAGCCTCAACCTGCCCTTTGATTTCCTCTAAATTAGCCACGGCTTCTGACCTGGCATCCTGGCCATCTCGGTTCCGAATGAAGCCGAAACGGATTTCCCCAGCCGTGACCAGGGCGGAATCGATCAATGTACCAAGCTGTTCCAGTTCATCTGAATTATATTTTCCACCGCGAACATCGGCAATGCGTTCATTGATGGCCTGCACCTTGGCTACAAAGGCCAAGCGCGTAACACCGGCCACACCAGCCATATCGTGAATTTTTTGAATCGCGTCCGGATTCAGGGTAACGCGATCGGGCGGGATGATTTCCATATCCTGAAGAGCCTCGGAAACCAGGCGGCCCACAGGTTGCTTACAGCGCTTACCCACGGCTTCTGTCAATGAATCCAACGCATCCGCACTTTTTTTACCAGTAACATACACGATATCCTGTTGAGCAACCTTATCCTGAATATTCTGCTCACTCACACGCATGGATAAATGATTACCCGCCTGCTGGATGGCCCCCTTATCCACCCCCTCCAACGCGGCAAGCTCGCGGGTCTGGGTCAAAAACCCCTTGGTGACCTGTTGGTAGTCATAGGTAATATCGGCCAGGGCAACGGCATACCGTGCATCAACAGCCTCCTTGGCGGCATAGGCATCATGCACGGGCTGAAGAATATTCAGGCTGTTGCGTATCTGTGCAACGGCGGCTTCATATTGCTTTGGTTCCAGATTCTCGAGATGCTCAAGCTGCTGCAAAACCCGTCCGGCATTTTCGCGTAAAGCGGTGAAGCGCGCTTCGTCGACCCCGTCTGGGTTCGTCGCGCATTCCTGCTGCAAAGCTCTAAAGTCGTTATTGTATGTATCGATGGTATCGTTAATGCGTTGATAAATCCGATTAACGGCCTGCGTAACATCGCTGCTCTGGCCGTAATTGCCGGTAATGCGCGTAACAATGTCGCTGCTGGCAATTCGGTCAATAAATCCTATGCGCCTCAAAGCATCCGGAGCTGTCTTGTCCGGTACATGCACTATATCCGCAAAATGAGCCGCAGCCTCGCCATACGCATCCGTTGCGTCGCGTTTTGCCACCTCATATTGCTGGTCGAGAACTTCTTTATTGTTCCTTATACGGGCTAGGTCATCGCCGTATTGAACAGTAAATCGCTGCAAATCGTTCAGGCTGCCGTTCGCCAGTTCATCACGCGTTAGATTCTGACTTGTGGCAAGCGTTGAAAGCGCCGCTTCCACCGTTACCAGAAGACCTTCCACCTCCCCGAGTGTTTCGTTGCGCTTCTCCACCTCCAGCACAATGATCTTCTCCGCATTGCCGAGCAGCACCAGCACCCCGCTTTGCATGTCTTTTAGCAACGCGTCTTTGCCGTCAAACTTATGCGCCGCCAGTGCAGTCTTGAACTCCTTGTGAGCATCGATAATCTGCACGGGGCTGATCATCCTGCCATCATGCAGCGCTTCGTTCGCCGCCTGCAAAACCTGCAGACTATGTTTGATCTCATCATTATGCATCACGCGGTCAATATGAGGCTGCCCGGTTCTTCCGCGCGTAATCCATTGCGGAATATGATAGCGCCTGTCCTGAACCAAGCCCGGCGTATGATTACGCCCCTGTGCCACGGCTTCATCCATTCCACGCTCAAACACATTGAGCGGCTTCTCGGCGCCTGCGTCTTTCTTTTTAGGAACGGTATCCGTTTCGGCGCTTTTAAGGCGCATGCCATTCAATGCTGTCGTTTCATCAGCGGTCAATGCGCTGCCTAACCCCTGAACGGCATTTAACTGTGTAAGCAAAGGAACGTTTTTATCAAGAACCGCTTTCCGAATACCGTTGATCGCAGCGGGCCGCTTAATATCAGACTTGCCATTGATGGCTTTGATACCAGCAGCCGTAGAGTTCGACAACTCGACCTGATCACCGGTGCCCGCTTTACCAATATCACCCCGCAGTGTGGTCTGCGTATGGTTAATAACCTCGTATAATTCTCTGCCATTCTTAGAAATCTGGTTGATGGCAGCAAGAGCCTCGCTCAATGCCTGCAACGCTTCAAGCAAGTAGTTTGCCTGAGGTTTATCCATTTTTACGGCCATGGGCCTCTCCACCATTTAATGGAGGAAAGCTAACCTAAAAACCATAAATAAAAGTTAATTTGTTAACAACAATTGGTTAAGCAGCCTGCTGCCGCCCAAAGCGTTTTTCAATATATTCATTAACCATCACCTGAAATTCTTCGGCAATCTGGTCACCCCGCAGGGTGGCCACTTTCTGACCGTCAATGAATACAGGCGCCACCGGGCTTTCCCCTGTTCCCGGCAGGCTGATGCCGATATCGGCATGTTTACTCTCTCCCGGTCCATTGACGATACAGCCCATCACCGCCACTTTCAGCCCTTCCACGCCGGGATACCGGCTTTTCCACACCGGCATCTGCGCGCGCAGATAATCATCAATATTTTTGGCGAGCTTCTGAAAATAATCGCTCGTAGTGCGCCCGCAGCCCGGGCAAGCCGTTACGCTTGGCAAAAATTCCCTGAGGCCCATTGCCTGCAGTATCTCCTGCGCCACCACTACTTCCTTCTCACGCGGCGCGCCCGGCTCGGGTGTCAGGGAAATACGGATCGTGTCGCCAATCCCTTCCTGCAGCAGTTGCGACAAGGCTGCCGTGGAAGCCACAATGCCCTTGCTGCCCATGCCCGCTTCCGTCAGCCCAAGATGCAGGCAATAATGGGAACGCTGTGCCAGCGCGCGATACACCGCAATCAAATCCTGCACCCGGCTCACCTTGGCGGAAAGGATGATCTGCTCCACCGGCAACCCAAGCTCTACCGCCTTATCCGCACTGATCAGGCAGGACTGCACCAGCGCCTCGCGCATCACGGCATCCGCAGGCAGCGGCTCCGCCAGCTTCGCATTATCATCCATCAGCTTGGTCGCCAGCTCCTGATCCAGCGAGCCCCAGTTCACGCCAATGCGCACCGGCTTGTTATATTCAATCGCCTTTTCCACCATGATGGAGAATTGCGGGTCTTTCTTCTGCCCGAATCCCACATTGCCGGGATTGATGCGGTATTTATCCAGCGCCTTGGCCATATCCGGATAATCACTCAGCAGCCGGTGGCCGTTATAATGAAAATCTCCCACCAGCGGCACGAACACGCCCATGGCACCCAGCTTTTCACGCACATGCGGCACGGCTTTGGCGGCATCTTCATTATTCACCGTCAGCCGCACAATCTCGCTGCCTGCGCGTGCCAGCTCGGCCACCTGCTTCACCGTGGAAGCCACATCCGCCGTGTCCGTATTGGTCATGGACTGCACACGCACGGGCGCATCGCCACCAACCATGACGTTCCCAACCTTCACACCATGCGTCTTATGCCGGACAACCGGCTGTAACGCGACCATAAGGACTCCAAGCATTAAAACTTTAAGGCTTTTACCATGTTGTGCCCTCTGGTAAAGAGATTTGGGCCTTGCCCCCATAAGCCCCCACCAAGAGGCTTGCCTCTTGGAACTCATATTTTCTTTTGTTTACCCCTAAGCCCTTTGGGCAGGGGTAAACAAAAGAAAATCCGGGGTACAGGGGGCAAGTCCCCTGTCAGGGTTTGGGACAGCGTCCCAATTTCTCACCAAAGGACAAAACATGGCAAAACCCCAAAGCTTTTATTCCTGCAACGCCTGTGGCTCCGTCCAGTCCCGCTGGGCAGGCCAGTGCCCTGCCTGCGGCGAGTGGAACACGCTGGTGGAAGAAGCCATCGACGCCAAGCCCAAATCCATGCAGTTCAAAAAAGGCAAGGGCGTGGAGCGTGTAGCCTTAAGCGCTGCGGGTGATGACACGCCGCGCACCCTCACCGGCATTGGCGAGCTCGACCGCGTGCTGGGCGGCGGCCTTGTCGCGGGCTCGGCCGTGCTGGTGGGCGGCGATCCCGGCATCGGCAAATCCACCCTGCTGCTGCAAATGGCGCACAAGCTCGCCATGGGCGGCCATAGCTGCTGGATGGTCTCGGGCGAGGAATCCATCCGCCAGATTTCGCTGCGCGCCAAGCGCCTCGGCGTCTCCAACGAGCAGGTCGGCGACAACCTCCAGCTCTCCGCCAGCGGGCAGTTACGTGACATCCTCGCCACGCTGGAAGGGCCGGACGCACCCGCCGTCCTCATCATCGACTCCATCCAGACCATGTATCTGGATTCGCTCGATGCCGCCCCCGGCACGGTCTCGCAGGTGCGTGCCTGCGCCAATGAACTGATCCGCGCCACCAAAAAGCGTCACACCGCCCTTATCCTCGTTGGCCATGTCACCAAAGACGGCCAGATCGCCGGCCCCCGCGTGCTGGAACATATGGTGGATTCCGTCCTCTATTTCGAAGGCGAGCGCGGCCACAATTACCGCATCCTGCGCGGCGTGAAAAACCGTTTCGGCGGCACCGACGAAATCGGCGTGTTCGAGATGGCCGACAGCGGCCTGCGCGAGGTCAACAACCCCTCCTCCCTCTTTCTCAGCGACCGCAAGCAGGATGTCAGCGGCTGTGTCGTCTTTGCTGGGATGGAAGGCAGCCGACCGCTGCTGGTGGAGATTCAGGCGCTCGTTGCGCCAAGCGTCATGGCCACTCCCCGCCGCGCCGTCGTCGGATGGGACCAAAACCGCCTCGCCATGCTGCTCGCCGTGCTGGAAGCCCGCGGCGGCGTGCGCCTGAGCGACAAGGAAGTCTATTTAAACGTCACCGGCGGCTTTAAGGTAAACGAACCCGCGGCCGACCTCGCAGTCGCTGCCGCCATCGTCTCCGCCATGCTGGATAAGCCCATCAGCCCGGACACGGTACTGTTCGGTGAAATCGGCCTCTCCGGCGAAATCCGCCCCGTCGCCCACATGGATCGCCGTGCGCGTGAAGCCGCCAAGCTCGGCTTTCATCATGCCATTATGCCGCCTGTTACCAAAGGCAGCAGCACGGGCATCGCCACGCGCGAGGTGGAGGACATCCACAGCCTGCTCACCGCGCTGGAACAACCCGCCAAATGGAAAGCAAGCGCCTAAACAATTCCGTTGTCGCGCGCCTGTTTGAATAGGTCGGCAAGCCGTCCCAGCTGCTCATCCTTGCTGGCGATCAGGGCTTCCACTTCATCCGGTGTTGCAAATAACGAGTTTGGGGCTTCATCTTCCCACTTATTCCTGATTACATCGGCACTGTCGTGAGTCGTTGCCAGAATCATCATATTTCGCAATTCATGCACACTGGCAATAAGATGCGCGTCAAGGAGATGGGGAGCGCTATCCACCAGGCGTCGGCTGAATTCATTGATGGCCTCTCTGGCCAGTTCGGCCTGTTCGGACATGGCTATATTAAAATCGAGAATACGGTCGTAACACCATTCGGTGTAAGCTTGGTTGAATGCATGCGGATTGGAAGTGGAAATGAATGCATTTCCCAGCTCTTCGATAATCTGTCGGAATGTTGGCTCCTCAGAGCCTTTATAGCCGACTTTCCCATGCGCTCCGCAGGCGGCGAAAAACTCCTGAATGGCGGTCATGGCGGCTTCCATGGGATAATAAGCGCCCAACTCGCGGTCAAACACCTCCTCAAGCAATTCCTTACCTGCGTCGCTGACCTTCCAAACGCCGGTTTCGTGGGTAAACATGGTGGTTGACATACAGCCTCGCATCAAGGTTTCGGCATGCATTATATGTCTGAATTATGGCGTCTTTATGAAGATGCCCCAAAAGCCCGTTTAGCAGGCAGTTGCACAAGCGGCCATATCCCGCTAACCAGTAATCACCGCGCTCAGGGGGGTTAGCTCAGCGGTTAGAGCAGTCCGCTCATAACGGATTGGTCGGGGGTTCAAATCCCTCACCCCCCACCATGTTCAGATAAAAAAAGGGCGCCCAAAGGCGCCCTTTCATCGCGAGACTTAAAAGCTTACTTGGAAGCTTTCTTGTGCTTGCGCTTATGCTTTTTCATTTTCTTCTCAACCGGAGCCTGCTCCATCGCGGGAACAACCTCAACAACTGCTGGCTTGCGCCAGGAGTCACGGGTATCGCGCGGAGTCGGGTAGGTTTGAGCAGAAGCGCCAGTAGCGGCCATAACCGTGGTCGCCAGCAGAGCGGAAGCGATAACAATACGCATGGGATTCCTCCAGAAAGATTTAGTATAGAATTGGCATAAACCAACGCATGAGTCCCATCAATTGGCTAATTTTTCATTAACATCAAGCCCATGTTTTTTGCTATGCCATACCAGCATGAATGAACATGAGAATTTTAGCAGATAGTATCACAGGCGGATGAATTACCGGCACCTATTCCACGCGGGCAACCGCGCCGATGTCATGAAGCACGCCGTGTTGGCGCTGGCATTAACACGGCTGGCCGCGAAAGATAAACCCTTCCGTTTCATCGACACCCATGGCGGCATCGGCCTTTACGACCTGCAGGCGGATGCCGCCCGAAAAACGCTCGAAGCCGAAGGCGGCGTCAAGGCCTTGTGGCGCCATCGCCATGAGGCCCCGGAAGCATTCGCGCCCTATCTTTCGGCCATAGCCGGGATAAATGCCGCCGATGATTGCCGGTATTACCCCGGCTCACCTGCCGTCGCATTATCGCAGCTGCGGGCGGCGGACAAAGCCATTATCAATGAACTCCATCCGGATGATGCCCATTCCCTTGCATCCTGGGCCAGGCACGACAAACGCCTCAAAATCACCCGACAGGATGCATGGGCGGCCCTCGTCTCTCTTGTACCTCCGCCTGAAAAGCGCGGGCTGGTCCTGATCGATCCGCCCTTTGAGAAAACAACCGAGTGGAACGACCTCGTGACGGCGATGGAAAAAGCCCTGCCCCGCTGGAATGGCGGCAGCTATCTGATTTGGTACCCAATTAAAATGAATAGTAGCGAAGATCAGGCCATTGCGGCCCTTGGGGCCATACCGAAACTTCCGGAAAGCTGGCGCATGGAATGGTGCTGGCAAAGCCAGAATGAACCCGGTCTCAGCGGCAACGGATTGGTACTGGTCAACCCACCATATCCACTGGTGGATTCCTTACAGAAAATCCTCACCTGGCTGCATGACACGCTGGGCAGCCAGACAGGGCGTATATCCCTAAACCGTCTGTAATATCCATCCATGCCCAAGCGGCCCATGACCCGAACCAAACCCGGGAGCGTGACGAATGGCGGAAGCAACATAATTTCGCGCATTTTGAACGGCGTTAACAATGGATTCTCCCCTCGATAAATGCGCCGAAATGGCAGAAGCCAGCGTGCAGCCGGTTCCATGCGTATGCACCGTATCAATGCGCTCGCCTTCCCAGACATGATAATCACCCTGTGCGGTCAGCAGCCTGTCCTTCAGTACGGCTCCAGGCAGGTGCCCCCCTTTAAGCAGCACGGCTTTGGGGCCCATATTCAGCAATGCCTTCAGCGCGGCATGCGCATCTTCCTCCGTGGTGATGCGCAATCCCGTCAGCGCTTCCGCTTCCGGAATATTGGGTGTTAGTAGACTGGCACGCGGCAAAAGCCGCTGGATCAATGCTGCTTCGGCTTCCGGCTTCAGCAAACGGGCTCCGCCTTTTGCCACCATGACCGGGTCCAGCACCACGGGAATGGGGGCTCGCGTTTCCAGCACATCTGCCGCTGCATCAATGATGTCATGGTTAAGCAGCATACCGGTCTTGATGCAATCGGCACCGATATCATCAAGCACGCTTTCCATCTGTTGACGCACGAAGGAAGCCGGCACGGCCATCACGCCCTGCACACCCAGCGTGTTCTGTGCCGTCAGCGCTGTGATGGCCGTTGCCGCATAAGCTCCCTGCATCGTCACAGCCTTGATATCCGCCTGAATACCCGCCCCGCCGCCTGAGTCCGATCCGGCTACGATCAATACGCGCCCTGTCATGCTGTACCCTTTGCGGATGGATGTTTAGCGCCTATATTACCATCATAACGGCAGCAACAGGCAACCATCATGAACGACGATGATGAAATGGGACCGATCAATGCGTCCGAAGAAAGCATTGCCATCCGCATGGCAAAGGCCAAGCTGAAATTCATGCTGGAAAACGGCAATGAGGAAGCAATCAAGAACTTCCTGTCACAGCGGATGAAAGATTCCTCACAGATGGCCCCTTCGTCAAAAGACGATTAAGCCTTTGGCGCGGGCAATGCTTTGACCTGCGGCGCCACCAGCGCCTGAAGCTTCTCGAACGCGCGGTTTTCAATCTGACGCACCCGCTCGCGGGAAATGCCGTATTTCTGGCTGAGCTCTTCCAGTGTCACGGCGGGGTCCGTTAAACGGCGGCCGCTAAGGATGTCGCGCTCCCGCTCATTCAGCTGGCCAAGCGCGTCGCGCAGTTTGTTCTGCCGCTGCGTGGCTTCCTGATACTCGCCCAGCATCACTTCCTGGTTATCGCGCTCATCCGGCAGCACATCCATCCATTGCGTATCGCTGTCGCCACCCATGGTAGCGTTCAGCGGACGGTCGGAAGCGATCATGCGGTGGTTCATCGCCACCACATCTTCCTCATCCACACCCAGTTCGTTGGCAATCTGGCTCACCTGCTCATGCGTCAGGTTGCCGTCATCCGCCGCGCGGATGCGGTGCTTGATACGGTTGAGATTGAAGAACAGCTTTTTATGCGCCTGCGATGCACCAACCTTCACCAGCGACCAGGAACGAAGGATATATTCCTGAATGGCCGCCTTGATCCACCACATCGCATAAGTGGAAAGGCGGAAACCCTTCTCGGGGTCAAAGCGCTTCACTGCATGCATCAGGCCGATATTGCCCTCCGAGACCATCTCGGCAAACGGCAATCCATACCCGCGAAACCCGCTCGCGATTTTTACCACCAGGCGCAGATGGCTGGTCACCATACGGTGCGCGGCTTCCATGTCGCCGTGGTCAAGATAACGGCGGGCCAGCATGTATTCTTCCTGCGCTTCCAGCATCGGAAATTTTTGCACGTCGCGTATATAACGCTCGAGCCCCGACCCAGAAGCAATCACCGGCAGTGCTAGACTAGCCATAGTAAACTCCAGAAAATGGGATCAACATACAAAACTTAGATGATAAACCATGTGAACTGTTGTTATCGTTCTCATCATCACTTAGATAGTTAGCAGATTCTGTTCCGTTTTTCAAGTATAGGTAGCGCCCAAAGCATGCAGCAAACGCATGGCAAACCAACCAGGAAAGCGCGCGAGGCCGCCCAGGAACTGGGCAATCTTGAAGGCATTCTGGTGCACCTGCGCTGCTTCTGGCAGGCCTTGGTCAACACCATCAATCACGACGGCGTGGAGCATGCCGGATACCTGGCCTTTTTAGGTCTTCTCTCCCTATTCCCCTTTCTGGTGCTGCTGGTGACATTCGCCGGGATGCTGGGAGAACAGGATATCGGCCTGTCCTTCGTTACCCTCATCACCCGCAACCTGCCTAAACATGTGGTGGACGCGCTCATGCCCCGCGTGCATGAAATCGTTTCCGGCCCGCCACAGGGTATTCTGACGATCGCCATCCTCGGCGCCATGTGGACGGCCTCCTCCATCGTGGAAGGCCTGCGCACCATCCTTAACCGTGCTTACCGTGTGCATACGCCGCCGGCCTACCCGTTGCGCCGCCTGCTGTCCATCGTCCAGCTTCTGATGGTGATGGTGATCGTCATCAGCGGCATGATCATCCTTGTAGTAGCACCCATCGCCCTGCACTGGCTCGAGGAATTGCTGCACGTTACGCTGCCGTTCCAGTTTAAGGCCGTCAGTGCCATTTTCACCATTGTCATGATGTGGATGGCCGTAGCCTCAGTCTATTATGTTTTGCCCAACCTGCGTCAACGCTTTGTGGCAACGCTGCCCGGCGCGCTGCTGGCCGTCGCCTTGTGGGTATTAAGCGGCTGGCTGCTGACCTTCTACCTATCCCAATTCCAACAGATCAACCTGATCTACGGAAGCCTTGGCGGCATCATCGCCTCGCTTCTCTTTTTCTACATGACGGGGCTGGCCGTCATTTACGGCGCGGAATTCAATTACCTGATGGAAGAGCTCTACGAGCAGCCGCACGTGGAAAAAATCAAGGCAGGCAAAACAAACAAAACTAAAACATGAAGCCCGGCAGGCGGTGCATGTGTAACAGCCAGCCCAAGGCCCCGGCAATCGCCACGCCGTAAGGAATAGGCTCACGCACCATCAGCAAACGCGGCAAACGCGAAAGCGGCAGATAACTAAGCACAAATCGCACCAGCAGCAATGCAATCGCAAGAACACCTCCGAATACGCCGCTTAGCATCAGCAGATGCAAAATAGCCGGAGGTCCGGCCCACAACGCCGCCACCGCCAGTAGCTTGGCATCTCCCCCGCCGATGATGCGCATGGCAAAAAGTCCAAAGCCTGCAAACAGCGTCACCATGCCCACCAGCAGCGCCATCGGCCAATCCACCGGCTGCAGAAACGGCAGCAGCAGATACAGCAGCAGATACAGCCCCACCAGCCAATTGGGAATCAGGTAACGCCACGCATCCAGCACGGCCGTGAACACCAGCAGGAAACTCAGCCCTAGCGCCAGCGCCTCAAGCACGGTCAATCGTTGTTCTTATTGCGGAACTTATCCAGGGCAATCACCTTGGCGCCCGTCGTCTTGTTTTCCTTGGCATCGTCGTCGGATGCGTTATCGAGCAACTCATCCAGGCTCGCCTGGCCCGTATCCGGCATTTCCTTGTGCTGAAACTGCAGACCGAACTTCACGCTGGGGTCGGCGAAAGCCGTCAACGCATCGAACGGCACCGTGATCTTCTCACGCTTGCCGTTGAAGGAAAGCATCACGCTGAACAGCTCTTCCTCCACCGTCAGGTTCCAGAACTGGTGCTGCAGCACGATGGTCATTTCCTCCGGGTAACGCTCCAGCAGGCTCGGCGCCATGGACACGCCCGGATAGGTGGTCTTGAACGAGATGTAGCAATGATGATCGCCCCGCAGCCCCTGCGCGGCCACACGGTGCAGGGTCTCCCGCACCACGCC
This sequence comes from bacterium, assembly GCA_016124905.1. Lineage (NCBI taxonomy): Bacteria > bacterium. The sequence goes on along the minus strand of WGMV01000041.1, from coordinate 16,610 downwards.
GCGCATCGCGGCATCGATCATTTCAGCATAACCAATATAGTCATCCGCCATACACGGCATCTCGCCTTAAAAATGCTAAACACAGCTCTCTACATAGCCTTAGACACGACTAAGCACAAGCCAAAGCCTTTGCCCAAACAGCCTATTCGTCCTTATCGCCTTCATCGACTTTTTTGGGCTTCTTGTTGAAAACACCAAAACCGAAATTCTTGCTGTCTTCCGGCGGCGCCAGTTTCGTCGGGTCATTCTCGGGGTCGATATACCCTTCCGGCCGCTTTTCAATATCAGGGCTGGTTTCAGGATGTTTGGACGCTTCCTTTTTCGGGTCGATCGTATCGCCCTTCACTTCCCCGTTCGGGTTGTCCACCAGCAGGCGGCCTTCCTTGAACTTGGTCCAGAGGGAATCGGTTTTTTCGTCTTTCCCTTGCTCCTTCAGCAGCTGCAGGCGAATATTATCCGAGCTCTTCGCGGCACCCGCCTTGCTCAACAAGGCCTCTTCATCGCCGGACAGACCATCGGACGCCGTACCACTGGTTCCAGTCAGCGCCTTTTGCGCCCGCGCCACCGTTTCCTCATGCGTGGGCCCCAGCTCACCGGGGCGTGGTGCCCTGAGATCATAGGCCTCCGGCATGGAAAGCGGCGGATTGGTCAATACCTTGAACTCATCCGGCGCGCGTTTGGAAAACCCCAGCGCGCGCTTTGTATCGTCGCACCCGGTCAGCACCAACGGCAGGACCGCACATATAATGAACGCTGTTTTTTTATTCATAACCCCAGGTTAATCCCACGTTGTTACACCACCGGTTGCTTTCTTTTCGGCTCTAGGAATAAACTATCAAATAAAAGCAGGGCCACCCCCACGCACACACAGCTATCCGCCACATTAAAGGCAGGCCAGTGATAACCGTTTACATGCATATCAAAAAAATCCGCCACCGCGCCAAACCTTACCCGGTCTATCATGTTGCCAATGGCCCCGCCGATGATAAGCCCCATAGCAACCGCCAGAAACCGCACCCGCGTGCGGAAAAGCGCCCAGGTCAGCACAATGACGATCAGGGATGCCACAATCAACAGGGTATTGCGCGTATTGTCCGAACCACTGGCGAACAACCCGAAGCTGACCCCGTGGTTCCACACCATCACGAGATTAAAGAACGGCAGTACCTCATACGCCCGGCCGTTTATCAGCCCTTTGCCATAGAGCAGCCAGTGCTTGCTCACCTGGTCCATGACACCAGCCAGAAGCGCCACGGCCAGCCCAAGCGGCAACAGCCCTTGTTGAGAGTTGGCCCATTTCATGGGTATTGACTCCAGTATCGTTGCGCATCGTCCATATCACGGGCGATTTGCGTTTTCAGTGCATCCATACCATCAAACCTTATTTCTGGCCGCAAAAATGCATGCAGCCGCACCTGCAGGCGCTGGCCGTACCAGTTTCCGCTTTCACCGGGGAAATGCGCTTCCAGTCTGGGCGCGCTCAACCCATCGAATGTCGGCCTCACGCCGATATTGGCTACCCCGCGCATCCAGCGCTCCTCCTTCGCCAGCTTACCCGTCACAACATACACGCCATGATGGGGAACCGTATAAGCGGCAAGAGATAAATTCGCCGTAGGAAACCCAAGCAGCCGGCCGCGCTGGTCTCCCTGCTTCACATGGCCCGCCATCAGGAACGGGCGCCCGAGCATGGCTTCCGCCCCGGACAGGTCGCCCTCCGCCAGCAACCTGCGTATATGGCTGGAAGACACCCGCGCATCCCTGATGCTGACCGCCGCCGCCTGGCTGTAACCGATGCTGAACCTTTCCAGGTCCACCTGCAAGCGCGCGGCATTTCCCTCACGCCCCTTGCCGTAATGAAAATCATCACCCGTCACCACATGCCGGGCTTTCAATTGGCCATGCAGCACCTGTTCCACAAATGCTCCGGCGGTCAGCTCAGCAAAGAGCCGGTTGAAATGCACATGATAAACATGGCTTATGCCCAACTCTGCCAGAGCTTCCAGTCGTTCATGCAGCCGCTGCAGGGCAAGCGAGGGCACATGCGGGGCGAAATATTGACGCGGGTGCGGGTAAAAACTCATGACAGCGGCAGGGCAGCCTAATGCCTTCGCCTTGCTCATGGCCTCGCGCACCACGGCCTGATGCCCCTGATGCATGCCGTCAAAATTGCCGATGGCCACCACCCCCTCCTGCGCCGAGGTCGGCAAAGCCGATAACGTACGATAGAGCTGCATATTAACGCGCCGCTGCTGCTGCGCCTGCCTGTTCGGGACGTTCGGATGCGGTTTCGGCATCGCGCTTGAGGCCGAAATAAATCAACACGGGCGCAGAAATAAACATGGAGGAATAGGTCCCGATCACCACCCCGAGCAGGATAACCCCGCAAAAATCGCGAATCACCGCACCGCCAAGCAACACCAGCGCGGAAAGACTAATGCCCACCGTCGTGCCGGTCAGAATCGTGCGCGAAAGAGTATCGTTCAAGCTGCGGTCAATCAGGTCGGCCAGCGGCATACGCTTGAACTTGCGCATATTCTCCCGGATTCGGTCGAAAATCACCACCGAGTCGTTGATCGAATAACCAAGCACGGTTAACACCGCGGCGATCGAACTGAGGTTGAACTCCACCGGCAACACCAGATAAAGCCCGATCGTTAAAATGGCGTCGTGCATCAGCGCCAGCAACGCGCCCACGCCATATTGCCATTCGAAGCGAAACCACACATAGGCCATGATGGCCGCGAACGAGAGAATGGTGGCGATTACGCCGCCGCGCACCAGCTCGCTTCCCACCTGAGGCCCCACATAATCCACCTTACGATATTCCACCTGCACGGGCCCGGCCACGCTGGCGATAATCGCCTTCACAGATTCAAGGCGGTCCTTCTGGTTTTCGCCCTCAAATGCCTGCAGGCGCACCATCACGTCCTTGTCACTGCCAAACTGCTGAATGGTCGCGCCGCCTTTTTGCGTCTCTTCCAGCGCTTTGCGCAATTGCGTGATGTCCAGCGCCGTTTCCGTGCGCAGCTCCAGCACCATGCCACCGGTGAAATCCACCCCGTAGGTCGGGCCTTTCATGATCCAGCCGACAATCGTGGCAAGAATCAGCAGCGCGCTGATCACAAGCCCCGCCTTGTGAAACGCCATGAACCCGACCGAATAACCGGAAGGCGACGCGATATTTGCCTCATGCGAACCTTTAACCGGCTTTTCAGCGGCGGCATTTGCAACCACAACCGAAGCGGCATCCTGCGGCTTCACCTGCTTGGTGGAAGGTTTTTTGGCGGAAGATTTTTTGGGTGACTTGGCAGCCATAATAACACCTGCAATAACACTAGCATGCCGTCTCTAGCACGTGGCCATTAACCTGTCATCTTTTCCGGCAAAGCCAGGCGCGCACGCTTTCGCTTTCGATTTTTTGCGCCTTCATGCTATGCACGGCATGAAAACAGGAGAATGCCGATGAGCATGGGAAAAGCCGTTGCCTCCATGGGGGCGCTGACCATGGTGTCACGCGTGCTGGGTTTTATTCGCGACATGCTGATGGCCAACATGGTGGGCGCGGGCATGGTGTCGGATGCATTCTTCGTTGCTTTCAAGCTTCCCAACTTCATGCGCCGCCTCTTTGCCGAAGGCGCCTTCAACGCCGCCTTTGTGCCGCTTTATACCGGCAAACTGGTGGATGAAGGCCGCGAGGCCGCCAGGCTGTTTGCTGAAAACATCCTCTCGGTCATGACCTGGTTCATGCTGCTTTTCACCATTGTCTGCATCATTGCCATGCCTTGGTTTACCTACATTGCAGCGCCCGGTTTTTCCGATGACCCGCCCAAATTCGCCCTCACGGTTGAGCTCTCCCGCATCACCTTCCCTTATCTCATGTGCATGTCCCTGACGGTACTTTTTACCGGCATGGTCAATAGCGAGAACAAGTTCGCCGCAGGCGCGGCCGCACCCATATTGCTCAATCTCTGCCTGATTTCCGGCCTCATCGGCCTGCCTCAGCTGTTTGGGCTGGAAATCGGTCATGCCATGGCGTGGAGCGTTTTTCTGGCCGGGATCGCGCAGGCCGTCTGGATGTTTTATTTCACCTGCCGCATCGGCATGCGCATTTTCCCCAAATGGCCGCGCTACAATGCCGAGGTTATGCGGCTGCTGAAAGTCGCCGGCCCTGCCATTCTCGGCGCGAGTGTCGCGCAGATCAACCTGCTGGTCGGCACCATGATCGCCTCCGCCATTCCGGGTGCCGTTACCTATCTTTATTACGCCGACCGCGTTACCGAACTCCCAATGGCCATCATCGGCATCGCCATCGGCACCGCCCTGCTCCCCATGCTTTCCAAATATTTCCGCCTGGGTGAGATCGAACAGGCGCACGGCACCATGAACCGCGCGCTGGAAATGGCCATGCTATTTACCCTGCCCGCCACCTTTGCGCTGTTGCCGCTGGCTTATCCCATCGTGGCCGTGCTGTTTCAGCACGGTGAATTCGGCGCGGATGACACAGCGCAAACGGCCATGGCTCTGGTCGCCTACGCACTCGGCCTGCCTGCCTTCGTCACTGTGAAGCTCTATGCGCCCGGCTTTTATGCCAACCACGATACCAAAACACCGCTGCGTATCGCCATCTGGTCCATGCTTATCAATGTAAGCTGCGGTTACACCTTCATGCTGATATTTGGCACGGCGGGCCTAGCCATGGCCAGCACCATCGCCGTGTGGTTCGACATGCTGATGATGCAGCGCAACCTCAAGAAACAAGGCCTCATGGCCTTTGACGCACGGGTGAAACAACGCGTGCGCGCCCAGTTCATCTCAGCCCTCGTTATGCTGCTGTTATTGTCGGGCCCCGTTGCCTATTTCTGGTCGGGCTTTGTTTCCGAATGGTCTCACACGCTCAAGACGCTGGTCCTTTTTGCCATCATCGCGGTGGGCGGCGCAGGGTATTTCCTGTCTGCACATTTTCTGAAAGCCGTGGATTTCAACGAAGCCCGGCGCATACTGAAACGCACTAAATAATTACATAAAAAGAGGAAACAGCGCGCAGCGCGCTGGCCCCTTGAGGACCCGCCCCCTAATGCGGGCGCCGTCCTTCGCAAAGCGAAGGTTATGCCATGCGCTGCAATTCTTCATCCCGGTTGGCATACACATTCAGCAGCAGCCCCACTGCCGCAAGGCTGGTGAGCATGTTGGTGCCGCCATAGGACAGGAATGGCAGTGGAAGCCCCACCACCGGCAGCATGCCCATCACCATCGCCATGTTGATGAACACATGCACGAAGAAATAAATGGCGACCCCCAGTGCCACCATCCGGCCGAAATGGTGCGTGCAGCTCATGGCAATATGATAGGCGAACACCAGCAGCATGATGTAAAGCGACAGCAGGCCGAGCGTGCCGTAAAAGCCGAACTCCTCCGCAAGCATGGTATACACGAAGTCGGTATGTTTTTCGGGCAGGAAGTCCAGTTGGCTTTGCGGCCCTTTCAGAAACCCGCGGCCGTAAAGCCCGCCGGATCCGATTGCGATCATCGATTGCAGAATGTTATAACCCGCCCCGAGCGGGTCGGCCTCCGGATGCAAAAAGGTCAGTACCCGCTGCTTCTGGTAATCGTGCAGAAAATGCCACGCCACAGGCATAGCCGCCGCCGCCGATGAAATGGCCAGCGCAAATTTCCACCAGCGCACGCCACCTACCCAGAACATACCGACCGTGATCAGCATCAGCACGCCCGCCGTGCCCAGGTTGGGCTGCAGCAGCACCAGCCCTGCCGGCACCAGCGCCAGCAATGCCGGCGGCACCAGCACAAGAATGCGCCCGATCTCTTCAAAATTCAGACGATGAAAATACCGCGCCAGCACAAGAATCAGCGCCAGCTTGGTTGGTTCCGACGGTTGAAGTACGAAAAAGCCGAGGTTGATCCACCGCTGCGCCCCCATGCCGATAACGCCGAACAATTCAACAATCACCAGCAGCACCAGGCAAAGCGCATAAGCCGGATAGGCAAGATTGAGCAGCCAGCGCAACGGCAGCATGGTAATGCCCACCATCAGCACCAGCCCAACCGCGCCGCGCATCATCTGGTCTCCTGCCCATGGGGACCAATGGCCGTTGGCGGCGGAGTAAAGCAAAGCGAACCCCACGATGCAAAGCGCCGTCATGATAATGATGAGCGGCCAGTGAATACGCTCGAACAACCATTCGCGGATCATGTGTCGTTTATGGGCCATATCTTACCTCAACATGCTCCCCACAATGGCGCCCACATCTTCCGGTTCGGGTGGTGGCATCGCCGGTTTTGCCCCTGCAATCCGCGCCTGGGTCAGTTCATAAAGCTTGGTGTAAACATCCTTGGCAATCGGCGCCGCCGCGCCTGATCCGCTCTTACCGTGCTCCACCACCACCGCCATGGCATAACGTGGGTTGGCCGTCGGCGCGTAGGAAACAAACAACGCATGGTGCTGCTGTGTCCAATCCTGTTCGGATGCCGGAATGCCTTTCAGGCGCGAAATCGCCGTCACTTGCGACGTACCGGTTTTACCGGCCATATCGAAATCCGGCAGGTTGAGCTTTTTTCCCGCTGCCGTACCGCCACGGTTCACCACGCCATACATCCCATCCTTGGCAATCGCCAGATGGTCGGGGTTCACATCAAGATCCTTCCATTTCGGATAGGGCTTGCCCTGCGGATGACGCCGCATGGTTGGCTTCACTTCCTTGCCGGTGCCGAGCCGCGCCGCCATCACCGCCAGCTGCATTGGCGTAGCCAGCACATAGCCCTGGCCGATGGCCGCATTCACGCTATCTCCCTTGCGCCAGATGTCCTTATGGCGTTTTTTTTTCCACGCCTCGGTCGGCACCAGTCCGGCCTTCTCGCCCGGCAGCTCAACCCCCGTCAACTCACCCGGGCCGAACTTGCGCACCATGGCGCTCACATCGTCAATCGGCATCCGCATGCCGACATTGTAGAAATACACATCGCACGACACTTCAATAGCGCGCTTGTAATCCACCGTGCCATGGCCTTCATGCCGCCAGCAGTTGAAGCGGTGATTGCCGAGGAAGAAGTGTCCGGGGCAGAAGAATGTCGTGTGCGGGTTCACCACGCCCGCCTTCAGTCCCGCCAGCCCTACCATCATCTTATAGGTCGAACCCGGCGGATATTGCCCGGCGATGGATTTGTTCATCAGCGGCACGCGTATATCGTTCAGCAGACGCTTCCAGGTATCGGGGCGGATGCCGCGGCCGAACTCATTGGGGTCATATCCGGGAAAGGACGCACACACGAGCACCTCGCCCGTCATCACATCCAAAAGCACGCAGGACGCACTCTTTTCCTGCGAAAGCCGCTGATGCGCGAAATACTGAAGCTCCATATCCAGACTGGTCCACATATCCGCGCCGGATATGGGAGCCTTATAGGGTGTTTCCTTCAGGATCTGCCCCGTAACATTTACCTCCTGGCTTTTTACGCCGGGCACGCCGCGCAATTCCTCATCGAAGGATTTTTCAACGCCATTCTTGCCGATGCGCATTTCCGGCAGGCGCTTGAACAATTCGGCTTCAGGGTCCTTTTCCGCCACCGGCGCCACATACCCAAGCACGTGGGAGAATGTGGTGGGATAGGGATAAACCCTAAGCTTGGCCGATTCCACGAAGATGCCCGGAAGCTCTGGCGCGCGCAACTCAATGGAGGAAACCTGGTCCCACTCCATATGCTCAAGCAGCAGCAAACGATGGTTCACCGGCAGCCGGCGGTTCACGGCCTTAACAAATGCATCCGCATCAATGTTGAGCATCTGTGCAAGATTACGCAAAAGCTCCTCGCGGTTTTTCCGCCGCATGGATGTATCCAGATAAAGCCGCCAGCTTTGTTCGTTACGCGTAATGGGTAGGCCGTAACGATCACGGATGATGCCCCTGTCCGCCGGATAGAGAACGAGCTTCATCCGGTTCTGATCTGACAGGCTCTGATAGTCCCTGCCCTTGATGATCTGCAGGTAATAGGCCCGGCTGCCAAGGGCGCCGATAAGGGCGAATTTTATCCCGCCCAGGATGAAACTGCGCCGGGTAAAAAATCGCCGCCGTTTCTGATCATTTTGCATGGCGTATCAACGGAGTATTACGGGTAATGACATAGAAAATAAATCCATACAGCCCATGGAAACACGGATAGACACAAACGGTAAGCACCGCCTGCATCACGAAATTAGCCAGTTTTATATGCTCACCGAAACAGACGGTGCCGATGAACCAGTAAGCCAGCTCCACCCCAAGAATAAAAACGGAAAACAGCGCCCATGTGCGCAGAAAATTCCCCCCCGCCACAAAGCCGCGCTGCAACACCACCAGCACATAAGTAACGAGATAGATAAATGAGGATGTACCGATCGGAATGCCGAGCAAACTGTCATGCAGCAGGCCGTACAGAAACACGAACCAGTAAGGGAAAATCGATTCCCGGTACGTGCCCCAGTAAAAGATGGAAATAACGGCAATCTGTGGCGCCACCCCTTGCAGATAGGGAAGTGGTAACGGAGCGGCAAAAAAGCAGAGGATAAAAAGGGTTAGCGTCGCAGGAAGCAGACGATAAGCCGTCACCAGAACAGGGTGATTATCAGCGCTGGCACTGGGACGTGATGATCGCATGGCGCGATGATACCACAGTGTTTCGCACCATCAATTCCTATAAGTTGTAGAATGTCATTTTCTCATACACAGGATAATGCATTAACCAACATGCATCCTGCGGCTTAATAAAGCCGTGTCTGCGCCTGTGTCTGGTTCTGGCTTACACGGCGTGCTTCGTAGCGCGATACCGGCATCAGCTGGCGCGCGCCATAGCTATAGCCTTGCGGCGGATTCAGCGTGATAGCCGGCGCGGCATACAGCTGCTGGCCGCCTGGATTCTGCGCGGGCACACGCCCGAGGGATTGCGGTTGCTGCTGCAAAGCAACCGGTTGGGCCTGGGGCTGCAGTTGAGGCGCAACGGCAACGGCCTGCTGAACCTGCACATTGTTTTGCATTTCTGGCTGCGCGTAAGATTGGCCGGAAGGGTCCGACGGCGGCACGGGATACCACGGCGCGCTCACCGGCTGCGGCGTGGCCATGCCCTGTTGCATGGTTTGCGGTGCCGTGTAGGTGGATTGCGGCGCGGGCTGTGGCGCATAGAACGGCTCAGGCTGCGGCGCATTCATCTGCATCTGTTGGTTATAGCTGCGGTCTGATTCCAGCTGCTGCACCTGCTGCTGATAATAGCCCTGCGGTGCGGCATCCGGCGTGGCAGGCACCTGCCCCAGCGTGGGGTAAGGCGCCCTGCCCTGCGGGGCACTGTAAGGAGCCACATACTGATCCATCGCGGGCGGCATGGGCTGCATCTCTTGCGCCTGGGCATATTGCTGCGGCTGGCCGAAATTCTGCCCGCCCGCCGGATAAGCCTGCGGAGGCACACCGTAAGCCGGTGCAATATTGGCTAGCTGCGCATCCTGCGCCTGTGCCTGCGGCGGAAGTGGCGCGCTCATCACGGGTGCCTGCTGCACAATTACCGGCTGCACCGGCGCGGCCTGCATGGTCGGCGCGGGTGGCGGCATGGGCGCATCCATCTGCGCAACATTCTGACTCAGCGGCATGGCGGATTGCGGCTGGCTGGCGCGCCATTCTTCCTCGGGCGTGCGCCAATGCACATATCCGTCGCCGCCGGGATTCATGGAAGGCGAACGACGGGCATTATTGATGGGGTCCGGCGTGCGTTCGGTGCTGAGATATTCGCACCCGCCCAGCATGGCAGTGCCTGCCAGCAGCGCCGCCAGCACGATGTGTTTCGCCATTTTACCCTGCATGCGCATACGCCGCTCCAAAACCAATCTCATCGAAACCTTTGCTTTACGCGCAAAACCGCACTAAAAGCCTGCTTTATATTTATAAACCCCGCGTGTCACTTTTGTGACAGTTACAATGCTATATATAGTATAACCTACCCGTACGAACAACCATTTAAGGTAGTTTTAAGGTTTTTGCTCATGGCCCAGCCCCACCGCACCGAAGACCAAGCCAATCCGAATGATGGCATCGACCTCGAACAATTCGCCCACAACATGGCGGCGATGGGTACGCAATATCAGGAATTGCTGCAAAAACTCATGGAGAAATCCGGTGAGCAGCCCATGGCACTGGAAGACCAGCTTCACATCGGCGCGGCCTTCATGCAGATGTTTTCGCGCATTTGTGCCGATCCGGCCAATGTCTACCGTGTGCAGATGAACCTGATGGAAGATTATTTCAAGCTCTGGCGCTACACATTCGACCGCATGGTGGGCAACAACCCCGCTCCCTTGATCGAGCCGGACAGCAAGGACCGCCGCTTCCGCGACGCCGCATGGGGCAACCCCACCTTTGACACCATCAAGCAATTCTACCTGCTCACCTCCAAACGCATGGAAGAAGCCGTCAAGGCCGTGCACGGGCTGGACAGCCACACCAAACGCAAGGTCGGGTTTTACACGCAACAGTTCTTGGATGCCCTTTCACCCAGCAATTTCCTGATGACCAATCCCGAAGCGCTGCGCGCCACGCTCGAAACGCACGGGGAGAACCTGGTCAAAGGCATGGAAAACCTGATTGCCGATGTCACCAGCGGCCGCATTTCCATGACCGACCTGGAAGCCTTCAAGGTCGGCGAGAACATCGCCGCTTCCGCCGGTGAGGTGGTTTATGAGAACGACCTGATGCAGCTCATCCAGTACACACCGGCAACCGACAAGGTATATCAGACGCCGCTGCTTCTCTGCCCGGCATGGATCAATAAATTCTATATTTTCGACCTGCGAAAGGAATCCAGCTTCATTCACTGGCTGGTGGAACAGGGACACACAGTATTCGTGATTTCATGGGTAAACCCCGACGAGCGCCACCGCGAGAAGAGCTTCGACGATTACCTGAAGGAAGGCCCGCTCGCCGCGCTTGACGTGATTGAAAAAACCACTGGCAGCAAATCCACCTCCATCATCGGCTATTGCCTGGGTGGAACCTTGCTGTCCATCCTGCTGGCGCATCTGAAGGCCACCGGTCAGGAAAAACGCGTCGCCAGCGCCACCTACCTCACCACGCTGACGGATTTCTCCCATGCGGGCGATCTGTCCATCTTCGTGGATGAAGCGCAGCTGGAGAACATGGAGCGCCGCATGAGCTCCACCGGCTATCTCGACGGAAAATCCATGGCGCTGACCTTCAACATGCTGCGCGCCAATGACCTTATCTGGCATTTTGTCGTGAATAATTACCTGCTCGGCAAAGACCCCTTCCCCTTCGACCTGCTCTACTGGAACTCCGACGCTACGCGCATGCCGGCCAAGATGCACAGCTTCTACCTGCGCTCCATGTACCAGAGTAATCTGCTGGTCAAAGCAGGCGGCATCACGGTAGCGGGCACGCCAATCGACCTGCGCACCATCCAGACGCCGACCTACATGCTCTCCACCAAGGAAGACCACATCGCCCCCTGGATGTCGACCTACAAGGCAACGCAGCTTTTCAGCGGATCGACCACCTTCGTGCTGGCCGATTCCGGCCACGTGGCTGGAGTGATCAATCCGCCTACCAAACAGAAATACTGTTTCTGGGAAAACCGGCAGCTGCCGCATTCTCCAAAAGAATGGTTCGAGAAAGCCTCCCACACGGCGGGCTCCTGGTGGCCGCATTGGAACCAGTGGCAAAAAGCCTTTGCAGGCGAAAAAATACCTGCGCGCACCATCAAAAAATCGCTTGAGCATGCACCCGGCCGCTACGTCAAGGAACGCATCGTTTAATGCCTTCCATGCTGAATGAACTTGCCGCCTTTGCACACACGCTGGCCGATGCCGCCGATGAAATTGCGCGCCATTATTTCGCAGCCGGTGCCGCCAGCCATTATAAGTCGGATAAAACCCCCGTTACGCTGGCGGACGAATCCATTGAGCAGCGCCTTCGCGAAATGATTTCCAAAACCTATCCTTCACACGGCATCTGGGGTGAAGAACAGGGAAAAACGGCTATCGACGCAGACTATGTCTGGGTGATTGACCCCATCGACGGCACACGCAGCTTCATGGCGGGCAAACCGCAGTTCATGACGCTGATTGCCCTGTGCCACAAAGGCAAGCCCGTCATCGGCACAGCCTCTCAGGCCATATTGAAAGAGCGCTACATGGGCGTGCAGGGCATGCCCTCCTCCCGCAACGGCGAGCCCATCCGCACCCGTGGCTGTTACCGTATGGAAGACGCATGGCTGGCCACCACCAGTCCCCATTATTTCAGCGACGAAGGCAAACGCTTCTTCGCCCGCCATCAGCGCCTGGCGAAAGAAACCCTCTATGGCGGCGATGCCTACAACTATTGCCTGCTTGCCCGCGGCGGGCTGGATATCGTCATTGAAGAAGGCTTAAAGCCCTACGACATCCTTGCCCTCGTCCCCATCATCGAAGGCGCGGGCGGCACGGTGCACCAGTGGGACGGCAAGCCGGTGGAACTGCACACAAGCGGCAGCGTGGTCGCAAAAGGGCTTGATCAGCTCAGCCTTTAGCTGATGGAATAAGCGAGCTTGAATCCATCGGCAATCAGGCCGAGCAATGTGCCGTCACGGTCCGCCATGCCGTCGCGCACATCATGCAGTAACGTGCTTTCATAACCCTTCTCAGCCAGCATATTGCACAAAACGCCCATCGCTTCCGGCAGGCTGATGAGGTTGCCCTGCGGGTTCAGCATGTTCAAACTCGGGTACACAGGCAGCCCCGCTTCGCTCAATACCACACTCCTCGGCGATGCCTCATCCGATAACAACTGCTCGGCCATGTCCTCAAGCGCACTGGCGGCCTGGTATGCAAGCTCGGCTATCTCATCCTTTTCCAGCGCGCTGTAGTCTGTCAGCTTCACCTTATTATCGTTGGCAATGCGCTCAATGAAATAGGCCGTGCGGCGGTTTGCAGGCATATCCGTGGTTTTGTAAACAGCCTGCTCCGCGCAGGGATACATACGAAACATCTGATGACGCTCCGCTTCGCTGCCTGCCTCGCCAAGCTTTTCGTTGCCTGCCATATGGCCACCGGCCTCGATGCCGAAACCCCGCCGCAACGCCTGCGCGGCCAATGTCAGCATCAGTGGCTGCCAATGCGGGTCCTGCTGCATATCCTGAAGCAAGCCATCCTGTATGGATTGCCAGTCATCACTCAAGGGCTCGAAAGGTGTGTTGGCAAGCATGTAGCCCGCGCCTTCATGCACATGCATTGGGTCCCACAGCGGATGATAACCCGGCGTGGTGCCGATATGCTCTGCAACATAGGTTGCCAGCACAAGAAGCCTGAGGAACATATCGCGATTCTCGTTAAGCTCTCCGACTGCTGTTTCCGCCGCCGTTTGCAGCAGCAGGGGTAACCATGCGCCTTTGCCGTCCTGGTTATCGAAGCCGCCCGTCTTGTCGAATGCTTCAATAAAAGGCACCATCTCCTCGGGGCTATGGTCTTGCAGTTCCAGAAAATGCTGGGTCATTTTCAGACGTCCCATCAGCTTGCCCGGTGCGCCGTCTTCGACCATTTTCAACAGGGCGCTTTCCCGCCCGCTTATTTTCAGCTGGGAATAATATTTGGCAAAAAACGGCTCATGCGTGACATCGAATATGCCCCGCGCAATTTCCGCCGGGCCATGGGGCGTATGCAGCAACCGCCCCATCAGAATTTCCGCCTCCGGGCTCCACATATTACTGAACAAGACAAGCCTCGGAAAGGTGATGAGCCGCGTGACGGCATAAACCTGCTTTGCCTTATCCAGGCATGCGTTCCATTCGTCGTTACTGATAGTGGCTAAACCTGAGTCGGACATGTTGCGAGTCATTCTCATTAAGTGAAGCATAGCGGATAGCCTTGTTGCGAATGACTGTCAATTTCATTTCCATGACGAGTTTATGACACTCTCTACCTACATACCCGGGTTTTGCTTGCAGCCATGCGGCCAAGGGGTTAATGACGAAGGGAATTTTCGATAAGGAGCCTTTCATGACCGCCAGTGCCGCCAAAAAATCCAGTTTTTCCGATTACAAAGTGGCCGATATCGGCCTGGCAGCCTGGGGCCGCAAGGAAATCAGCATCGCTGAAACCGAAATGCCGGGCCTGATGGCCCTTCGCGCGGAATATAAGGGCAAAGCCCCGCTGAAAGGCGCACGCATCGCCGGTTGCCTGCACATGACCATCCAGACGGCCGTATTGATCGAAACGCTGGTGGAACTCGGCGCCGAAGTGCGCTGGAGCAGCTGCAACATCTTCTCCACGCAGGATCATGCAGCCGCCGCCATCGCCGCTGAAGGCATTCCCGTTTTCGCCTGGAAAGGTGAAACGGAAGAGGAATACGAATGGTGCGTCATCCAGACCATCGAAGGCCCGAACGGCTGGACGCCGAACATGATTCTCGATGACGGCGGTGACCTCACCGTCATCATGCATGAAAAATACCCCGATCTCATCAAACAGGTGCGTGGTATTTCCGAAGAAACCACCACCGGCGTCGCCCGTCTCTACCGCATGGCGCAGGAAGGCAAGCTCGCCTGCCCGGCCATCAACGTGAACGACTCCGTCACCAAATCCAAATTCGACAATTTCTACGGCTGCCGTGAAAGCGCCATTGATGGCATCAAACGCGCCACCGATGTAATGCTCGCCGGCAAAATCGCCGTCGTCGCCGGCTTCGGCGATGTGGGCAAAGGCACCGCCGCCGCCCTTAAAGGCCAGGGCGCCCGCGTGCTGATTACCGAGATCGATCCCATCTGCGCCCTTCAGGCCGCCATGGACGGCTATCAGGTCACCACAATGGAAGAAGCCGCTCCGCAAGGCGACATCTTCGTCACCGCCACCGGCAATGCCGATATCATCACCATCGACCACATGCGTGCGATGAAAGATCGCGCCATCGTCTGCAATATCGGCCATTTCGACAGCGAAATCCAGATTGCCGCCCTGCGCAACTACCCGTGGGACGAGATCAAGCCGCAGGTGGATGAAGTGAAATTCCCCGACGGCAAACGCCTCATCGTGCTGGCCAAGGGCCGTCTGGTGAACCTTGGCTGCGCAACCGGCCACCCGAGCTTTGTAATGTCCACGAGCTTCACCAATCAGGTGCTGGCGCAGATCGAGCTCTGGAGCCACGCCGAAAGCTATGAGCAGAAAGTCTACATACTGCCAAAGAAGCTGGATGAGAAAGTGGCCCGCCTCCACCTTGACAAGCTTGGCGTGAAGCTTACCAAACTGTCGAAAGAACAGGCCGCCTACCTCGGCGTTCATCAGGAAGGTCCCTTTAAGCCTGAGCATTACCGCTATTAACGCCATCAGGCTTGCATGGCAGGGAAAGGCTCCGCTCTGGAAAGTCTTTTGGCTCTACGGCGCGGTGCCTGAACTGCTGCTTTACACGCTATTGCGGAACGACAGCGTCATCCTTGCCATGCTTCAACTGGTGTACGAGACATGGTTGCTCGTTTCCATCTGGCGCTGCGCGCCCAATTGCTCTCATATGGCATGGAGGGTTCTGGCAAGGTTGGGAGTGGTGTTCCTGCCACTGATCCCGCTGATACCCGCACTGATTACCGTGCACGAACTACTGCAGCTGAACGGGCACGGGCGTTAGGCTAATTCAGCTTTGATTTGATGCGGACGATCACCTCGATGCCGCTGACACATGTACCTTCAGGCGCATCCGGAATGGCACTCACCTGGATATCGCCGAATGCGATATCCTGAAGCACCCCCGTCTCGATATTCATGAAGTGATGATGCGCGCACACATTGGTGTCATACATGCAGCGATCGCCATCGATACGTATCTCTTTCAGCAAACCGGCCTCGGTGAACTGATGCAGGGTGTTATAGACGGTGGCCAGCGAAACGCTTCCTTCTGAATCCCGCACTTCCTGATACAAACATTCAGCTGTGATATGCCGGTGCCCGGTGCCCCAGATTTTTCGCGCCAGCAGCACGCGCTGCTGCGTCGGGCGCAAACCAGCTTCTTTCAATTTATCCTGAATCACTTCATCGTCCGAAGTGCGCATACAGCAACTCGACCAGCCTTATATAAGCAGCTTATTATACGCCCATCCATCGCATCACGCAAAATCTTTGCCTTGTGCAGCGCAATATAATTATGCCGCCTTCGTAAAACAAAAGCATGCCAATGCAAATGTCTTCCATGCTGGGGCTTGCATTTTAGGGGGTGCCAGCTATAAAGCGCCCTAGCAAAGCATAGCGAATGCCTTGCTGGTGCCGTCACCTGTTTCAAGCTGTGTTTACCTGCGGTGCACACAGGCAAACACATCCAAGGCAGGTGACCAAGCGCGGGTGTAGTTCAATGGTAGAACCTCAGCCTTCCAAGCTGATGGTGAGGGTTCGATTCCCTTCACCCGCTCCAGCACGGCAACGCCGCAAACGCTAAAATCAACCTGTTGCAAGTGGATGAAGTGAAATGTCAAAAGAGAAGTTTGAGCGGAATAAGCCGCACGTAAACATTGGGACGATTGGTCACGTTGACCATGGCAAGACGTCGTTGACGGCTGCGATTACGAAGACGCTGGCCAAGGCTGGCGGTGCGAAATACACGGCCTAT
>WGMV01000040.1 GCA_016124905.1 bacterium | reverse complement strand
TAGGAGTCTGGACCGTGTCTCAGTTCCAGTGTGGCTGATCGTCCTCTCAGACCAGCTAAAGATCGTAGCCTTGGTGAGCCATTACCTCACCAACTAGCTAATCTTACGCGGGCTCATCTGATAGCGAAAAACTTTCCTCCGAAGAGCGTATACGGTATTAGCGGTCGTTTCCAACCGTTATTCCGTACTATCAGGTAGATTCCCACGCGTTACTCACCCGTGCGCCACTAGGTATTGCTACCCCGTTCGACTTGCATGTGTTAGGCCTGCCGCCAGCGTTCGCTCTGAGCCAGGATCAAACTCTCAAGTTTTGCTTGAGTGCTAAAGCTAGGCTTTAGCTAATTTGATCTGTCCCTTTAACGTCACAACTAGTTGCTTCATTAGAATCAACAGATATATGCATATACATGTATCTTTTTGTTGTGATGAGGGACGTTGTTTGTCACAACCGCAAACCACCGCTTGGCGGTGATATTGCCCACCTCATCACTAACATCTGTTTCACAATGTCAAAGAGCTCTCGGGAGGGGCTTCCTCTCCGGCCCGCTTCGCTTGTTTCGTCGCGGCGGGATGGGCTATGTACCCTAGGGCCCTTTGCCTGTCAACGACGAAAAATAAAAAAAGTATAAAAAAATTCCGGCCATTGAAAATAAAAGAAAATTATCCGGTCGGAAGGCAGCGCATCTGCCGGGCTAATGGAACGGGCAGGCGGTTGCGGATGCTTTTTTGCCCCCTCACGGGTCATTCGGGGCGATTTCTTCCGCCCGCCGCAGGCATCCGGCACATGGTCCGGCAGATGGATGGATGAAACATGTGGGCGTATTTACTTGGCAAACGTGGCGTTTTTGATAACGTGCCCGCATTAAAACCGAACACCATAAACAAGAAGAGGGTGTCCCATGCGTACTCATCATTATGCCATCCGCTTGCTTCTGACGGCGCTGCTGGCGGGGTCCACCCTGTCCGTCGTTGGATGCGCCGACAAGAAAATCAAAAAAGAGACCAATTACCCGGACGACCCGGATAATATCCGCAAATCCCGCAACGGCTCGCTCATCAGCGAGGAGGGCGGGTTTTCGCTTTTCGGCAGCGGCTCCAAGGATGACGCCCAGGCCGCCGGTGCGGGGGGCATCCCCGTCAACAGCTTCCTCTGGCGCGGCGCGCTGGACACGCTCTCCTTCATGCCTATCCTTTCCACCGATCCCTTCGGCGGCGTGATCGCGACCGACTGGTACGCCCCCACCACCGAAAGCACCGAGCGCTTCAAGCTTAACGTGCTTATCCTTTCGGCCACGCTGCGTGCCGACGGCGTGCGGGTCACGGCCTTCCGCCAGGAAAAACAGCCAAACGGCACCTGGAAGGACGCCCCCTCCAACCCCAAAGTTGCGCGTGAATTCGAAGACCTCATCCTCACCCGCGCGCGTGAGCTGCGCGTGGCGTCGGAAAAGAAATAGCCATCCCCGTAACCAACAAAAAAGGCGGCCACCGGCCGCCTTTTTCATAAGCGCGGCTATTTTTAGCCAATGGAAGCGGTTTGTTTCAACGTATCTTCCAGCCGTTTGGTCTGATCTGGGGTGAGGTCAAACAGGTCGACAAAATCATCCACCAGAAATCCTGGATTGACCGTAATCCCATCATTCAGCAAATGCTGCCCGCAGGCGATGAGCTGGTTCATTTCAGCGTCCGTATCCACCACGCCATTGGCGCCGGAGCCATTACCGGCGGACCATTCCAGAACCCCCATTGCAACGGTCTTCATGCGTGCAAGCCTGTCCTCAGGGATAGCGATCTCGCTGTCATGTTCCTTGGCCACCATGGAAAGGTTGTTAAGCAAAATGGCAAATTGCTGGGTGGCCATATCAGGGTGATCGGTCCAGTTATTGGCGGCGGCATAATAACTATAGCCTTCGGCATAATTCACAATGGATGTGCCCTCATGGTAATCATATTGCACATCCTCTCCGGCCGTGGTGCCAGAGGGCGTGATTTCATCGTAATTATCGCGCATGCCTTTCAGGTAATATTGCTCGCCCGAGACAAAATCATCCGTCACCACGCCGGTGAACATGGCCGTCACATAATTCTGCTGCAATCTGTAGAGAAATGTGTTGCGCTGGGTCGGGTCAGTCCAGTCGATGCTGTCCATATCCATCCTATCAAGGATGCTTTGATAAACCCAGTTCACCATTTGCTTCTGGTCGCCGGTGGCAATGATTTCGGCAGGCACGCCGGCTGCCTGAGCAGCGGCATCACGAATGGTTGCGTTCGTGCTGAAAATGCCGCCATGCTCGCCAGCAAGCGCATCGGGGCCATATGTCTTCAGAAGATAGCTGACGGCCTGATTATAAGCGGCCAGGGCTTCATAGGTTGCCAGTTCATTGGCTATCTGCCGTACGGTCATTTCTGTATCTCCCGGAAAAATCGTTCCGGTATGAATACGAAAAAACGGTGACAGATTTGTTACAAAGCCCTAGGAAAGGTCGATATCAGCTTCCAGTGACACAGCTAATCGCTCGGTTTGGTCGGGATTGAGTTTGAACATCTCCTGAGCCGCATTCACCATATCCTCGCTCCGATCGACAATGCCGTCTTGCAGCAGGTCTTTGGCGCACTGGATAACGGCATTTAATTCGTCATCCGTATCGATGCTGCCGTTACCGGCACTGCCGGCAAATGCTTCAGCTCGTCGTATCATTGAGGAAGACCAATCCCGAGGGCGATCATCTATGAAACTCTCGGTCGCCAAAACAACACCTTGAAGCAAATCGGTATAAGAGTTGTCAAAATGATGCTCGGCGGCTTGGTAGGCTGCATAATCACCAGAGTTCAGGTCAGCAGAATGGGATGCTTCATCGAATGCAGCCTGAACCTGGCCTGTATGATAGGTTTCTCCTGACAAAAAGCCTGAGGTATCGAGTTCAGGAAATGCTGCCGCCGCGAAAGCATGGCGAAAATCGCTCAAGAATTGGTTGCGTTCATCCGGGTTGTCCCAGTCAACCGTTAAGGCTTGTTGATGCCAGTCATTCAAAAATTGACGTTTAAACTGGTCTAACCGGTCATTCCGGTCACCGGTCAAGCCGCTTGCTGCCTGAGATTGAACGGCGTAATCATGGCTGTAAATGCCAGATTCAGGGGAAGACAAAAATAACGCGCCATATTGATTTTCTAAGGTCGCAAAGGCCTGCTGTTGGACGGCATTCAGCTCCGCATTCAGCAGCTGATGAATAGTGGGACTAGGCATGGTTTATTCTCGCAGTAATGGATACACGCAGAAAACTAACAAAGGACGATGACATCGTGATGACGATGCATCGCACGGTCCAGCGGCCGTTTTCCCCAATGAATCTTGCACAACAGCGCCAAATCGTTAAAAACACCGGGTAACCCTCACAGATTGGTTAACTTCATGCAGCTGCCCGAACGCTATAACCCCCTCGAATCCGAACCGAGCTGGCAAAAAGCCTGGGAAAAAGCCGGGGTATTCAACACGCCCGCGCCGTCTGCGCGCCCGAAATATTACGTGCTGGAAATGCTACCCTACCCAAGCGGCAAGCTGCATATGGGCCATTTGCGCAACTACACGCTCGGCGATGTGCTCGCCCGGTTCCTCACCATGAACGGCCATGACGTGCTTCACCCCATGGGCTGGGACGCCTTCGGCCTGCCTGCGGAAAACGCCGCCATCCAGAACAAAACCCACCCGGCCACCTGGACCTACGCCAACATCGCCGACATGCGCCAGAAGCTGAAGGAAATCGGCTTCTCCTACGACTGGAATAAGGAAGTCGCCACCTGCTCGCCGGATTACTATCGCCACGAACAAAGCTTCTTCCTTGATTTCCTGGAGAAGGGCCTCGCCTACAAAAAAGAATCCTGGGTCAACTGGGACCCCGTCGACAATACCGTGCTTGCCAACGAGCAGGTCGTCGATGGTCGCGGCTGGCGCAGCGGTGCGGTGGTGGAACGCCGCCTGATGAACCAGTGGTTCCTCAAAATCACCCATTACGCGCAGGAACTTCTCGATGCCGTGGATAATGACCTGACCGACTGGCCCGAATCCGTCCGCACCATGCAGCGCCGCTGGATCGGCCGCAGCGAAGGCGCGCACATGACCTTTGAATTCACCGATGGCAGCCGCGCACCGCTCCCCATCTACACCACCCGCCCCGATACGCTCTGGGGCGCCAGCTTCGTCGCCATCTCGCCCGATCACCCCATCGCCGCCGAACTGGCGAAATCAGATGAAAAACTCACCGCCTTCATCGCCGAATGCCGCCAGCTCGGCACGGCGGAAGAAGCCATCGACACCGCCGAAAAAGTCGGCCACAAAACCCCGCTCAAACTCAAGCACCCGCTGGATGCGAGCATCGAGCTCCCGCTCTATGTCGCCAATTACATCCTCATGGATTACGGCACCGGCGCCATCTTCGGCTGCCCCGCGCACGATGCGCGCGACCTGGAATTCGCCCGCCGCTATAGCCTCCCGGTCATTCCCGTCGTCGCCCCCGAAGGCGTCGCCGAAATGACCATCAACGAGGACCCTTTCCTCGGCGCGGGCCGGCTCATCAACTCACGCGACTGGAACGGCCTCACGGTTGAGGAAGGCAAAAAAACCGCCATCGCCGCGCTGAAAAAAGCGGGCAGGGGCGAAAGCCAGATCAACTTCCGCCTGCGCGACTGGGGCGTTTCCCGTCAGCGCTACTGGGGCTGCCCCATTCCCGTCATCAACTGCCCGAGCTGCGGTACCGTGCCGGTGCCCAAAAACCAGCTCCCGGTAACATTGCCCGAGGACGTGAATTTCGACACCCCCGGCAACCCGCTCGACCGTCATCCCACCTGGAAGCATGTCGACTGCCCAAAATGCTCTGGCAAGGCCACACGCGAGACAGACACGTTCGACACCTTCTTCGAATCCTCCTGGTACTTCCTCCGCTACACCGACCCCTCCACCAGCGAGCCGCTGAACAAAAAGGAAGTCGAGCGCTGGAACCCGGTGGATTGCTACATCGGCGGCATCGAACACGCCGTGCTGCACCTTCTCTACGCCCGCTTCTTCATCAAAGCCCTGCGCGACACCGGCCACATCAGTTTCAGCGAACCTTTCAAAAAACTCGTCACCCAGGGCATGGTCACGCACGAGACGTACAAAGACGCCAACGGCCAATGGTGCTACCCTGAGGAGGTCGTGAAATCCGCCGACGGCAAATGGCAGACGGAATCCGGCACGCCGGTGACCATCGGCCGCTCCGAGAAAATGAGCAAATCCAAAAAGAACACCGTGGAGCCGGACCGCATCGTCAAAGCCTATGGCGCCGACACCGCCCGCCTCTTCATGCTCTCCGACAGCCCGCCCGAGCGCGACCTGGAATGGACCGAAGCCGGCGTCGACGGCGCATGGCGCTACATGGGCCGCCTCTGGCGCCTGGTACGCGAGGCACAACCCCTCATCACCGGCAGCGATGCCCATGATGCATCCGATGCACCCGCCCTGGCGCTGCGCAAACTCACCCACAAAACGCTCCATCAGGTCGCGCAGGATATCCCTGCCTTCCGCATGAACCGCGCCGTGGCCCGCATCCGCGAACTCTCCAACGCCATTGAAGGTTTCAAGGCCGAAACCCCCGCTCAGAAAGCCGCGCTGAAAGAGTCCATTAACGCCGTCATCCACCTCATCGCCCCCATGATGCACCACCTGGCCGAAAGCTTATGGCAGGCTGTGGACGGTAAAGGCTTCATCTGCCAGCAGCCATGGCCCACGGTCGATATGGCCCTCGTCGCCGACGATGTCGTCACCCTCGCCGTACAGGTCAACGGCAAGCTCCGCGGCACCATCGAATGCGCCAAGGACGCCAGCGAGGCCGACGTCAAACCCGCCGCGCTCGAACTCGCCGATGTGCAACGCGCCATCGACGGCAAACAGCTGCGCAAGGTCATCTACGTTCCCGGCCGCATCCTGAACCTCGTTGCCGCATAGTTCCACGATGGTTGCTGTTCAGCATGATCCGTTCAGCGAACTGCGCCCCTTACTGAAGCTCTATGTCGATGCCAATTTCACCAACGCTGACTGCGCATTGGCAACATGCGACAGCCTGCTCACCTTCATTGCCATGCAGGAGCAGGGCCGCGCCTTTGAGCCGGAATTTCTAGGCCTCGGCAATGAAGCGGTTGTCGCCGGGCTGGACAAGCAAACAGCCGTGCGCTTCGCCTTCAATCCGCTGGATGATTTTGTGCCCGGGCAGCATTGTGCCTTCAGGCCGCCTTTGTCCCAGGTGGTGCCTGCCCATCTCACCATCATGGTGGAGCAGGGCGTGGTGGAATTCATGAACAACCTTCGCCATCACCCTGCCGTGACCTTGCTGGATGAAACGCCGCCGGTGCTTTTATGGTGGGAGCTTTTCTGCTCCATGTGGCGGCAGCGCCATTTTTGCAGCGCCGGACAGGACAGCAATTACATCATCGTCGAAACCGAGGATGAATCCACCCTCTATGTGCTGGACAATGACGGCATGATGTCGCTCGATGAAATGACCGATGAAGAGATATACGGGCTATTCGATTCTATTAAAGAGGGCAGCTTTTCCGTGGATGTTTTTGGCGAGGAATGGGAGGAGCTTCAGGAAACCCATCCGCTGCAGTCCGCCTATTGGCGCCATCTGTCCGATCTGCTGCACCAGTTCCCAAAAGATTTCTCGGAGCCGCATTACAAGGAGATGTGCCGGTTGCTAGATGAGGCTTCCCTTACCGTGCAAGACATGGAAAAATGGCAGCGCATCGCCGCGCAAACCGGGGTGTTCGAAACGACCAGCCTGATCGAGGCGGTGCGCCCGGAACTGGACCGGCTGGCGGCAAGGATGAACGAGGTGGAATGTTAGGAATGGCCATGGTTACACGGATGATGAAATACACGGCCATCATGGCATGCCTGATGCTGACGGCCTGCGACGTACGCCCCCTCTACGGCTCCCGCCAGGATATCGGCGGCGGCACCTCCTTTATGGAAGCCATTGACGTCAATACGCCGGATACGCGCGAAGGTCAGCTGATGCGCCGCTACATGCGTGAGGCGCTGGGCGTGGACCGCGCGGTGCAGAAGGATTTCACGCTGCAGGTGGTTCCTACTGTCAGCAAGCTGACGGCCCGCATTGATGAGCGCGGCCTTGTCGGGCGTTATTCCGTCAGCGTGGCATGCGCCTACACGCTTACCCGTCTTTCCGACCATAAACAGCTGACCATGGGTAGCGCCCGCGCCCTCTCCAGCTACGATGTCGCGCTGGAGGATTTCGCCACCACCATGGCCGAGCGTGATGCCACCGAGCGCGCCATCGCCGAATGCGCCCAAATCATCCGCTTGCGCCTGGCCAATCGCGACTACAGCAAGCAGCCGAATGCGAAAGCCGCCGCCACGCCGGAAATCGCCGAAACCCCGGTGACGCATCAATGAAATGGAACCCCAACGATATCGGCCAGCTTCCGGCACGCCTGAAACAATCGCCGGTGCGCTGCTTTCTGCTGCACGGCAACGATGCATCCCGCCAGCAGGCGGTTGGGGCGGATATCGTCGCCCATCTGAAGAACCTGCATAAGGACCTGGAGCATCAGCGCCTGGACGCGGGCGCGGTGATGAAGGGCAACCCTTTCCTGGGCGATCTGCTCGCCAGCGGTTCGCTCTTTGGCGGCACCAGCCTGTATGACATCACCGGCGCGGGCGAAACCTTCCGCGAAACGCTCGAAGCCGCCGATCTCGCCAAAACCTCCCATTTCCTCCTCATCCGCGTGGATGAAAGCCTCACCAAAACCTCCAAGTTCGGCCAGTGGGCGGAAAAGGAACCCGCCATCGCCATCATCGGCTGCTATGCGCCAGAGATGGGCGACATGGCCGCCATGCTAAGGCACGAAGCCGCCAATGTCGGCCTGGTGCTGGACCGCGACGCCGCCACCTACCTTGCCGGGCAAATGGCCGGTGATTCCATGGCCGTCCGCATGGAAATGGAAAAGCTCCTGCTCTTTAAGGGCGGCCCCGGCAACATATCGCTGGAGGAGGTCAAACTCGCCGTCCCAAGCTACGAGCACGACAGCGCCGATGCCCTTCTTTCCGCCCTCTTGCGCCGCGATTTCGCTAAACTCACCCACCAGCTCAACCTGCTGGAAGCCGAACAGACCAGCGCCGTCAGCGTCCATCGCCAGCTGGCAGGCAACGTGCTGCGCCTCATTGCCGTGCGTCAGGCATTGGATGCGGGCATGGGCATGGAGCAGGCCGCCATGAAGGCCCGCCCGCCCTTTTTCTTCAAACAGCAGGATTTATTAAAAGCCACCATGCGCGGCTGGTCATTGCAGGATCTCATCTCGCTCATGCAATCCCTGCTCGCCATGGAAGCCGACGTGAAAATGAACGCCAACCAGGCCTACGCCCTGCTGCTGCACAAGCTCGCCCAGCCGCGGGCGGCTTAGCGGTCAAAGCATTCGGGAAACGGCGGATTGCTCAACATTGCTGAGGCCGGTGAACCGCTGCCACATGGCCAGCATTTCACCGATGAGAGATGTATCAACATCCCGCCCGTAGCTCTGGCTCAGGATGCGGCATGTTTCCTCTTTGGCCATATTCGCAACGGTCTCGTCCGCGCCTGTGCGTAAAAGCGTGCGGGCAAACTGGGTGATTTCCTCCAGCGCATCCAGCCGGATGGGAATGCCTGCCTGTTTCAGGCCGAAGATATCAAACGCGCAATGCGGCCCCGCATTATCGGGGTTGTAAAGGGAATCATAGGCAAATCCTGCGCGATAGCGAACCAGAAGCTCGTCCATATCCGCGTAACGCTGGCCATAAACCCCTGCGCCGTCATAGCGAATGGCGGTATAGGTTCCAACCGGCCTGTCAAACAGCGCATATCCGTCTTTAAAGGATGTGTAGAGCTCATTGGCCTGCCCGGCGATGACATTGCCATACCTGAGGGTGTTCATGGGGTTGGGGCTCGGCTCCCAGCGACGGATGCCATGCTCTTTGAATGCATGCTCCAACTCCGTCAGAAACTGAATGAAAGAAACCTTGGGGCGGATTCCTTCATCATTCAGGGATTGATTCTCATAGAAGGTGAAATGTTTGCCGGCCTGCCATGTCTGGTCGGGGTCGGAGATTTCTTCCAGAGTGCCGACCCTCACGGCCTTGGCATTGAGGCCATATTTCAAAATCAACGGAACAGCCAGGTTAAGCGCCGCTTCCATATCGTCCGGATGAACGGACACATGGGCTTTCCAGCCGGAGACCATGGGCCTTCCGCCGATGGGGTGTTTCGCGCTGAAATTGATGTAATTTGCGCCATTCTGGCCCTCCGCCACGGTAATAGCGGTTACCTGATCGGAAAGGGGTACCTGACGCGCGCCCGGTGCGCTGAATGCCTGATAGTCGAACATGCAAAACCCGTGATGAATAACATCCCGAGTTCTACCATCGCTTTGTTAAGCTTTTGCGAAAACGTTCTTTTTACAGCTCTCCTGCGGCCACCACCATGTCCCAGGTCAAGGGAATCTCCCCATCCTCCTCATGCTGATGGAAGAATCTCTCCATGCTGGCCAGGGCCGCATCCCGGCTGGTCGGGCCGCTCATCCAGTCTGCCAGGCTGGAAATGGATGCCAGATAGGCAATGAACCGCTCGAAGGAGAAATGGATCACCGGCTGGTTTTTCTCATAAAAGCTCGGCGTGATATAGGCCTCGATATAGCGGTCCACATGGCTTTGCCGGGTGGAGGCGAATTGCGTCGGCGCTTCGGAATAGTCAGGGCATTCCTTCGTCAGCACCGCATGCAGCTTTTGGGTGATCTCCGCATCGGGCGAAATGATGGAGGAAAGCCCGAGCAGCCATCCGCTCGGGGCCAGCGCGCGTCGCATTTCCGGCTTGGCCTTGGCGGGGTCAAACCAGTGCAGCGCGTTCGCCACCCCGATCAGGTGCACGCTCTGGTCTTCCAGTGGCAGCTTTTCCGCCGTACCGGGCTTAATGGCAACCGTCGTGATGCCTTCCACCTGCAACCGGTCTGCCAATGCGCCGCGCATGGCATCGTTCGGTTCAATCGCCGTCACCTGATAGCCCAGCTTCGCCAGTGGCACCGTCAGGTTGCCCGTGCCGGCGGCCACGTCCGCCACGGCGGAATCCGGCGGCACCTTCATATGCGCCAGCCAGCGTCCCACCTCCGGCGTTTCCAGCATCACCCGGCCTTTTTGATAATGCGCCACTTGGCGGCCGAAAATCTCTTTGGGGTCGAAAAGCGTGGTATCGTGCGAGGCCATATGCATCTCCTATGCAGCCTCTCTGCGCCTTTTCGGATAAAAAAACAATCAAAATCGGTTAATAGAAATTAATACACATATAATATGTGAATTACAGGCGGCGACTGGCGCGTATCGCCAGGTTGGTAATGGCGCTCACAACCCCATGCAACACAGGGTAAGCAACGGCCCCCTGCGCCCCTTCCTCCAGCCCCGTGTCATGATGCTCCAGCTCGTCGGCCTGAAACTTCGCCAGCTGCTGTTTCAGCTCAGGGCTGGCGGCGTCCATTTTTTCCAGCTGCTCGCCATAATGCTGGCCGATCACCTCTTCCACCGCCACCGTGCAGGCCATCGCTGCCTTGGGCCCAAGCGCTGCCGTGGCCGCGCCCAGCAAAAACCCGCCCACATGCCACAGGGGCTGCAAGGCGGTGGGGCGGATGCGCTGCGCGGGCAGGGCCTTGTTGAAATAATCCAGATGCATGCGTTCCTGTTCCAGCATTTGCTCAATCAGCTTCACCGCCTTGCGGCTTTCCGGGTCTTTCCGCCGCCGCAGCGCCGCCAGCTGGCCCTTGTAAATCCGCACCGCGCCATATTCCCCTGCCTGGTTGACGCGCATCATCCGGTGCAGGTATTCCTTGCCATCGGCATCGCCGGGCTGTGGGGGGAGTTGGCTCATCAATAAAACGTCCTGTTCATGCTGTCGGTACGGTTCCAGAAGCCCCGCAATGCCGCCGTCGCCCAGAAGGCCATCACCAGCACGAACACCGCGTTCCAGCTCGCCAGCGACCAGCCGAAGAACACCGCCGTCGGCTGATCGCACGAAACCAGCGGCGCGGCCATAATGGCGGCCCTCATTGCCTCCAGCGAGCTGGTATCGCCGCTTTGCGCCACGCAGCCGCTTTCGGTAATCCACCCCATCTCAATGCCCACATGGTAGGCCGCCAGCCCCACGCCCACCCACATGCTGAGCGCAATGGCCGCCAGCGCCGCGCGCCGCACGCCCGGCTGCGCGGTGGCGCAGCTGCCCAGAAGCGCGGCAATGCCCGCCACGGCATAGGGAATGCGCTCTTTCAAACACATGGCGCACGGGGCAAACCCAAAGCCATATTGCAGCACATAGGCCGCCAGCAATGCCCCGAGCGAAACCACGCCCAAGGCCCGCAGCACATGCCGCGCCGGCCATTGACGGATGGATTGCAACCGTTTGTGTGTGTTCCACATGGGCGGTTATCATAATCCTGCGGAGGATAGAGAAAAGAAAAATCAATGCCCGAACGAGTTATGCCTGTGGAGCAAACAATTCACGCGCATGGGCCTCGGCGCCGGCCAGGTTTATGATCACTCCCTCAAACGCATAGCTCTGAAGGTAATATTCGATCGATGAAACATCGATCAGCGTATGCGCATGCGTCTGGTTGTAGGCGGCGATGGCTTCCGGGTGGTTGCGCATGATGGTAACGATGGATTCCAGGCGTTCCTGAACCTGTTTCATCAACGCGCCCGCATAACGATAGCGCATGGAAAAATCCTCGTGGATGCTTTTTATCACCTGCTCCATATCATCAGCCCCATCAATTTTGCCGATGCTTCCGAAAACCCCATACAAAGGGTCGTCGCTGATGAGGAAATCCTGTGCGTAATCGATCAATTTCAAGCAAGGATTATCGATGGCGTGATTAAGAGCGGCCAACTCCGAAAGATCGGGGGTCTCGCCTTTGCTGGACCAGTCGCTGTGAAAATGGAAAAGCGCAGCCGACAGGGCATGCACGGCATGGTGGATTTGTCCCATCTGATAGGTGATGGCGGCACTCTGGTGCATCAGTTTCAATAATGCGGCTTCGTGGTCCACGGGATTCTCTCGGTTTCTCAGTGCTTTTATCCGTGTTTTATTACGCAGGCGTGACAAATGCCTTTGGTGACAAAACAATGGAAAACAATGCGTAAATACGTTAATCCCTGTGGCTCGCACTTTTACGGAACCCTTTATGTCCAACGCCGCAGCCGCCATGCCCATTGACTCCGCCCCCGATGCCGAAAGCCTGAAACAGGAAGCCCTTTCCCAGGTGCAATTCGCCGCCAGCCTTGATGCGCTGGAGCAGGTACGCGTCGCCGTGCTCGGCAAAAAGGGCAGCCTCTCGCTTGCCATGGGCCAGCTTGGCCGCATGCCGCCGGAAGAGCGCAAGACATTCGGTGCCTCCATCAATGCCGCAAAACAGGCCGTGGAAGAAGCCCTCGCCACCCGCAAGCAGGCGCTGGAAGCCAGCGAGATGGAAGCCCGCCTGAAAACCGAGATCGCCGACATCTCGCTTGCCGTGCGGCCGGAGGCCAAAGGCGCCATCCACCCCATCAGCAAGGTGATGACCGAGATCCAGGAAATCTTCGCCGATATGGGTTTCGCCGTGGCGCTCGGCCCGGATATCGAGACGGACTGGTACAATTTCACCGCCCTCAACATCCCGCCGGAACACCCCGCCCGCCAGATGCACGACACCTTCTACCTGCAGGGCGAGGAGGGCAACCGTCCCGTGCTGCGCACCCACACCTCCCCGGTGCAGATCCGCGCCATGCAGGCCGGCCAGCCGCCCATTCGCATCATCGCCCCCGGCAACACCTACCGGGCGGATAGCGACGCCACCCACACTCCCATGTTCCACCAGGTGGAGGGCATCGTCATCGACAAGGGCATCCACATGGGCCACCTCAAGGGCTGCCTGGAGGGCTTCCTGAAGCGCTTTTTCGGCCTGGAGACCGTGCCGCTCCGTTTCCGCCCGAGTTTCTTCCCCTTCACCGAACCTTCCGCCGAAGTTGATATCGGCTGCAAGCGCGGCCCCGATGGCGTCGATGTCGGCAAGGGCACCGACTGGCTGGAAATCCTCGGCTGCGGCATGATTCATCCAGTAGTCCTGAAGAACGGCGGCATCGACCCCGCCGACTACAGCGGCTTCGCCTTCGGCATGGGCGTGGAGCGCCTCGCCATGCTCAAATACGGCATGGCCGACCTCCGCCTCTTCTTCGAAGGCGATCTCCGCTGGCTCCAGCATTACGGCTTTTCTCCGCTGAGCTGACACGATGGACAAAACGGTCTTCCAGCTTTTTGAGATCAAAAAAGCCTGCCCCGGTACGGAACAGGCAAGCTTTCGCGTGTCCGCGCATTACACGCGCGCCAATCCGTTTGAGGGCGAGCATGCCACCGTGATTTTTGAGCTGCACAGCCACTATGATCTGAACGCGGAGGATGTGGAATGCCTCAACAGCATCGCCACGGAGAATGATTCCGCGGGGTTGCTGATGCCGGGCGACGGGCTGATGGCCTATTTGGGCAAGATGCGAAAATGCGCGGAGGATGGAAAAATCACCGACCCGCTTTTTGCAAAGCGCCTGATGCCCCTCATGCACATGATCCACATAAACATCGCCCCCCTGTTTGATGCCGCTGCAAAGGCCCCGAGCATGAACCTGGCCTATTGCGGCGGTGTCGGCAGGAATGACACGGCTGGCGGCATCGGGTCCTCCACAACGCTGTGGATTGAGATTCCCTGTGGGGAAGCTGATAAACAGGTGCTGACATCCCCATACCAGCAAAGCACGGGCGCGGAGGCATTGGGGATCGTGGTGGATGCGCTCCTTTCCGGTTTGGTGCAGGCGGGCTTTGTTGACGAAGCGGAAAAAGAGCGCGCCATGAATCAGGCAACCTTGCGCAATGATGCAGGGCTGTTGATGACACTGAATGGCTCGGTTGAACGCGCCGGCATGCGAATATTAAACTAAAGGCTTGTTATGAAATTCACCCTCTCCTGGCTCAAATCCCACCTCGATACCACGGCATCGCTGAACGAGATCTGCGACCGCCTCACCGCCATCGGGCTGGAAGTGGAAAGCCTCGACGACAAGGGCGCAGCCCTCAAGCCCTTCGTGATTGCTGAAATCCGCGAAGCCACCCGCCATCCGGAAGCCACCAAGCTGCAAATCTGCCGCGTGTTCGACGGCACCGAGGAACACCAGGTCATCTGCGGCGCCGCCAACGCGCGCGCGGGCCTGAAGGTGGTCATGGCCCCCATCGGCACGGTGATCCCCAATGGCGGTCTGGTCATTCAGAAAGCCAAAATCCGCGGTGTGGAAAGCTGCGGCATGCTCTGCTCCGAGGAAGAACTCGGCCTGGCCGATGAAAGCGAAGGCATCATCGAGCTCCCCGCCGATGCCCCCGTCGGCAAGCACTACGCCGAATGGGCGGGCCTCGACGACGCCGTCATCGAGATCAACCTCACCCCCAACCGTGGCGACTGCACCGGCGTGCATGGTGTGGCGCGCGACCTCGCCGCCAGCGGCCTCGGCACGCTCAAGCCGCTGGAGATTCCTTCCATCGATGCCAAGGCAACCAGCAGCGCCCGCGTCACCATCGCCCCCGGCTCCCATGCCTGCCGCCAGTTCCTCGGCCGCGCCATCCTCAACGTGAAAAACGGCCCGTCCCCTGCCTGGCTGCAAAACCGCCTGAAAGCCATCGGCCAGCGCCCCATCTCCGCGCTGGTGGACATTACCAATTACCTCTCCATCGATCTCGGTCGCCCCGCGCATGTCTATGATCTGGACAAGCTGAACGGCAACCTCACCACCCGCACCGCCAAATCCGGCGAAACGCTTCTTGCCCTCAACGGCAGGGAATACGCCCTCGACGAAACCCACAGCGTGATTGCCGACGACAAGGGCCCCGTCGGCGTCGCGGGCATCATCGGCGGCGAACTCAGCGGCTGCACGGACGACACGAAAAACGTCTTCCTCGAAATCGCCTGGTTCGATCCCGCCCAGGTCGCTCTCAGCGGTCGATCGTTACAAATCGACAGCGACGCCCGCTACCGCTTTGAACGCGGCGTGGACCCCGCCTTCCTGCCGGGTGCGGAAGCCATTGCCGCCAGCCTCATCCTCAAACTCTGCGGCGGCGAACCCGCTCCCCGCGTCGATGCGGGCCAAAGCGCCTTCAGCGCCCGCGTCATCGCCTTCAACCCGGAAATGATCGAATCCCTCGGCGGCGTGAAACTGGATTCCGACACCGCCAAATCCATCCTGCAGAAACTCGGCTTCAGCATTTCGGGCAGCAGCGAATGGCAGGTCACCGTGCCATCCTGGCGCCGCGATGTGGAAGGCCAGGCCGACCTGGTGGAAGAAATCGTCCGCATCCACGGTTATCAACACATTCCCGCCACCGACCTGCCGCCCGTGCCCGTCACCGCGCTACCCGGCCTGCCGCTTCCGCTGGAGCGCGCCGCCAAGGCGCGCGATGCGCTTGCCACGCGAGGCCTGCTGGAAGCCTACAGCTTCTCCTTCCTTCATCAGCCGGTGGCTGAACTCTTCGGCGGTGGGCAGAAGGAACTGCAACTGCTCAACCCCATCTCCAGCGAGCTGGGCACCATGCGGACCAACCTGCTGCCCAATCTGCTCGACATGGTCCGCCGCAACATCGAGCGCGGCTTCGACCATATCGGCCTGTGCGAGGTCGGCCTCATTTTCGCCAACCCCTCGCCCGAAGGCCAAAGCACGGTGGCCACCGGCGTGCGCTCCGGCCCCTACGTGGATGCCAGCCCGCATGCCGATGCGCGCGAGGCCGACCTGTTCGATGCCAAGGCCGATGCCCTGGCCGTGCTGGAAGCCGCAGGCGCCCCGGTCGCCAGCCTGCAGATTTCCCGCAATGTCCCGTCCTGGTACCATCCCGGCCGCGCCGGTGCTCTCACGCTCGGCAAGCAGGTGCTCGCCTATTTCGGCGAACTGCACCCCGGCACGCTGAAACAGCTGGACATCAAGCAGCGCGTGGTTGCCTTCGAGGTCATGCTCGACACCATCCCCGCGCCGCGCCGCGCCAGCAGCACCAAGCCGGCTTACAGGACCAACGACCTTCAGCCCGTGCAGCGCGACTATTCCTTCCTGATGCCCGAAACCAGCCTCTCCGGCCTCTTGATTTCCGCCATGGAAAAATCAGACAGGCAGCATGTGAAGAATGTCTCGGTGCTTTCCTGCTATCAGGATGCCGCCTTAAAGGCCGAAGGCATAGTCTCCATCGCGCTCCGCGTCACCTACCAGCCGCAAACCGCCACCTTCACCGATGCCGATATCGACGGCTTAAGCAAAGCCGCCATCCAGGCTGCGCTCAGTGTCTCCGGCTGCCGCATGAGCCCCGCGCTGGAAGCCTTCGTGAAGCAAAAGGGAATTGCGATTACGGTCTAAAGTCCGTGAGGGATAAGGTGTTGCTCAAGCCCGCGCGCGCGAAACTGTTCGGCCTCAGCAACGGCAACCAGACCAGACATCATCGAGCCCATGAAGGTTGCGGCATCGTAATCGACACCGTTTATGAGCATGTGGGTGGTAAGTTCAGATTGCATGATGGCGGCATCGCCCATCACATAGTCATTTAAGGCGCCTTCTTCGGCAATAATACCTTCTGCCTTAACAAAGGAATCCGTAATCAGGCGGGCAACCCCTTCCACCAGTTGTGGCGAATCATGGAAATTCTCGGACACATCGCCGATCATACCGGCAATCTGTTCTTTTACAGGCTCCAGAGCTTCAATATAACCGGCAATGAGCTTTGAATCGGTCGTAATAAAGCCTGAAGTCGCCTTCTCTCTCTCGCTGTCTATACTGTATTGCAGATTCACAACCCGTTGTCTTAATTCGGCAACCAGTTCATCATTCGGCTGATCGCTCTGTTCTGCCTCGTTCAGACGCGCTTGCGCAATCTCTAGATTCGCTTCGCGGCGGGCCATGGAATATGCACGAGAATTCTCAATGTGATGGTTATATGCTTCAGCGGCACGCTGGCATTGTTCCACATTATAATCGGTCAATAACAGGGCTACTTCACATCCAACGCGCGCATTCTTGCCGAGCAGGGTCGAAACCCCATGGTCGCTGATGCCAAGTTCATTAATAATATAGTCAACGGCTGGTTTCAGGCTATCTGATGCATTAAAGGCGGAAACCATAGCTGTTCTCCTTAAGTTCAGGAAAACATAGCAAAAAAACCCGTCAGATTTATTAATGGTTTGTGACGGCTATTTTACAATTTTCGCATCGCCATAGCCGCTTCGCAGCATGTAATTCTTCAAATCAGCAGCCTGCATCTTGGTGCTGGTGACCCGGATGCGCCAGAAAGGCTTGCCGTTCACATTCACCTGTTTCACCTCCACATCGCCCAGTTCGGCCAGTTTATAGGCCGCCTGTTCGGCATTATGCTGGTTGCTGAAGGACCCCGCCTGCACTACGGATTGCCCGCTGAACCCCGTCGGCGCCGTGGCGGCCTGCGGGGCATAATCCGGGGCGGGGGTGCCCCTGACCGGGGGCGGGGTGAAAGGCTGCGCCGTGGCGGCATTCTGCCCGGCCTGCGGGGCGATGGAATCATCCAGGTTGCCGCCGTCATTCAACGCGTGCTGCTCAGGCATGGCCTGTCGTGCCTCGGCCTGGCTGCTCAGCGGCGCCTGCCAGTCCTCCACCGGGGCCACCAGCCCTTCGGGCGAGGGCGTGACCATGGTCGTCGTGGTCGTGGTGGTGGTCGTTACGGATGAAGCGGCCGCCTCATCCAGCGCTGGCGGCATATCGTCGCTCACCGCAATGCTCGTCAGCGGTGCGCTGCGTTCCGTCGGGCCGCCGTTATTATCCGCCAGCATCACTTCCTTGGGCTGCTTCATCGCCAGGCGGGACCACATTTGGCGCGTCTCGTCATCCAGATATTCCACCCGCACATGCGCGGTGCCGGTGCGCACCATGTCCAGCGCCTGCGCCGCCTCGTGCGAAAGATCGATGATACGGTTACGCGCAAACGGCCCGCGGTCATTGATGCGCGCCACAATGTTGCGCCCATTATCCAGGTTCGTCACCTTCACCAGCGAGGGCAGGGGCAGCGTGGTATGCGCCGCCGTGTAATCATGCTTGTTATATTCCTCGCCATTGGCCGTCGCCCCACCATGGAAACCCGGGCCATACCAGGAGGCAATGCCCTCTTCCACATAGTTCGGGTCATACACCGGCGTATAGGTGCGCCCGTTCACCCGGTAGGAATCCCCAACCTTCACCGCCGCCGGAATTTTCCCCTGATTTCTCAGCTTGGCCGTGTAATCCACCAGCTCCGCCGTGTTCGGCGTATGGTCCCACGGCCTGTTCTCCGCGCACGCCGCCAGCAGCACCAGCCCCACGGTGCTGAGCATCAGCCGCAACTGCCGCAGATACGGGGGCGCTGCCCCCACGCCCCCGGCAAGGGTCGAGGACCCTTGCATCCCAGGACTGGCCTTGTCTTTCCCCCTCTGGGGGAAAACAAGGCCAGTATCGGGGTTCAGGGGCACTAGGCCCTTGACGGAGCGCGAGGCAGAGCCTCGCATATGGCAGTTGCGGTTCATGGCGTCAGTTCCGTAAGGCATCGGCCAGCTGGCCAACGGCGGTGGCGAAGAAGGTGGAGCGGTTCCATTTCATGATCACGTCGTAATTGGCCGTGGTGATGAAGGCGGTGTCCGACCCGCGCGGGATGACGATGGAGGTAAGCCCTTCGCCTTTCAGCGGGCTTCCGTCGGCAAGGGTCACGCCGAGGGCGGCCCATGCGTTGAGGGATTTCTTGGTGGTGCGGCCTTCCAGGTCCATGTTGAAATTGGCGGGCAGCTTCACGGCTGCGCCCCAGCTCACATTGCCGTTCCAGCCGGATTTGGAGAGGTAATTGGCAATGGAGGCAAACACATCCGGCTCGCTGCTCCAGATGTTCTTGTGCCCGTCGCCGTCAAAATCCACCGCCATGGCGCGGAAGGAAGACGGCATGAACTGGCATTGTCCCATCGCCCCTGCCCAGGACCCGATCATCTCATGCGGCGGGATATGCCCTTCATTGAGGATTTCCAGCGAATGCATCAGCTCGGTGCGGAAGAAATCCGCGCGCCTGCCTTCAAACGCCAGCGTGGCCAGCGCATGCGGAATTTCGTAATTCCCCGTCACCTTGCCATAGCTGGTTTCAATGCCCCACAGCGCCACGATATATTCCGGCTGCACGCCGAACTGGCGGCTGATCCGCTCAAGCAGGCCGCGGTTTTGCGACATCAGCGCGCGCCCTTCCTGGATGCGCTTGTCGGTAATCACATTGGTGCGGTATTGCGGCCAGTCGATCGTGCCTTCCGGCTGCTTACGGTCCAGCCGCACCACTTTTTCGATCGGCTCATTAAAATCATCGAACGCCGCGGCGATGATCTCTTTACGGATACCGCGCCCGGCGGCTTCCTTCTTCACGCCAATCAACCAGGTGTCGAAATTACCGGGCAGGGCGATGGTCTCTTCGGATGGATAAACGGTTTTACTCGCCTGCGGGCTCGGCGCATGCGTCACGCGGCGGCTGGGCGATTGGTTGGCTTCCGCGCCAGGCTCGCTGGCGCAACCGGCCAGCATCATGATCAGACTTCCAGCCCAATAGCGTAAACGCATCCGTTCCCCCTAATTAACCATCACAACATGCCGTGGTTTTGGAGTCGGGTCAATAAGGGCGAGGAGAAATAACCAATCACAAAAGGTTAAAGAATTTATGTTTTGATGGGGCCATCAGAAAGACAGCATATGACACTCATTGATGAGAAAAAAGCGAGGCTGAGGGAGTATTTCAGCCACAGCGTAGTGGAATCCCTCCACAATCTTGGTCTGCCGCCGGAATTCAGGGAGGCTCAGCCTTCCAGCCTGGCTGACATCTGGGCCGCGCGTCTAGACGAGTGGCTGCGCGGCGCATCGGACCAGGGGACGTTGGATGAGATGCTTCACCTGCTGACCGAAACCGTGCCGGACTTTATTGACGACATGAAGGTG
Organism: bacterium; assembly: GCA_016124905.1. Lineage (NCBI taxonomy): Bacteria > bacterium. The sequence continues at coordinate 39,066 of WGMV01000040.1, read as the reverse complement.
GAACACCGTGCGGTTGACTGGCTGCTGGATTCAACCGAAGGCGCCGTGGCGCTGATGGGGCCTTATGCGCTCAAATTCAGTTACGGCGCCGGGAGTGTGGGTTTCTTTAAAACCAAGGCGCTTGAGCTGCTGGACAGGCCGCCCATTGCGCCCGTCGTGCAATCCTATGGGGCATTTTATTTCAGCCATCGCGGCCTTCGCCTCACGGATGCGCAAGAAATGCCCAGCCACCAGAAACAGGGCGCATTGCGTGTTGAAATCATGCCCAATCTTAATTGGCCAAGCTGGTATCAAACCCAGCAGCCGGGCCAGCCGCAGGTAGAATTGGTCGGCATTTATTCCCCAGCGCTCCGCACAAGCCTTCCAGACAATTATGACAGCAGCAACCTGCACGGAACCGACATCATCGAGGCCTATGGCATACATAGCCGCGACGCGACCCATATCGGCAATCATGCCATCTTTCGGGTGGATGGCCGCCTGGTGGAATTGGTCCTCGATGCCGGAGGGGCCGAGCCGCTTCTCCGCACGGAAGAGATACGGCAACAAGCCCAAAGCGCTCCGTTCAGACAATATCTGGAGGACATCCGCGTGATTCAGGAATCCGTCTTCGGGTTTGGCGGACTGAATTATGATCCGCTGAATTTTCATTGCCGTGAAGAAGGCAGAGACGGCACCATTCCATGTCCCGTCATCTCGCTTGCGGATAAGGAGCAGGAGCGCGGCCTGGATTTCTGGCCACCACTCAAATAGCCTCAACGCATATGCAGCACGCACACCAGCGTGAATAACCGCCGCGCCGTCTCAAAATTCAGCCACACGCGTGGGTAAAGCAGCTCTTTGAGCAGTTCGGAGCCTTCGTTATGCACCCCGCGCCGTCCCATGTCGATGGCCTCCACCTGCACATGGTTGCCGCTCTGGATGGCGTTGGTATAGCTGTCGCAGATCATGAAATAATCCTTGATGATCGTGCGCAGCTGCCGCACCGGCAGGGCCACGCGCATGCCGTCCGGCTGGGTGTCGGATGAGATGTCGAAATTCAGCTTGCTGTCTTCCGTCACCGAAATCTGCACATCAAACGGCCCGTCGAACAGGGGCGTCTCAAGCCCGTCCTCACGCGGAAAAAACCGGTTATCCTCCAGCAGGTCGGCCACGGCCACCTGCCGCTCGCGCTCAATCTCCGGGCGGCGCGCCTGCAGGCTCGCTTCGTCCAGCACTATCCGGCGAATCCGCCGCGCCCATTCTTCCGCACTATGCACCATAAGTCGCTCGTATGTGACGCAGGACGCTGTCCTGCACCTGACAGGGGTCCAGACCCCTGTACTCCTTATTTCTTTATAAATACCCCTTAAAATAAAGGGGTATTTATAAAGAAACCCGGGTTCCAAGGGCCAAGGCCCTTGGCCGGGGTGCGGGGGCAGCGCCCCCGCGTCAATTACATCCGCCCGCGCCGAATCGCCACCGACCGCCGGTGCGCATCCAGCGTTTCCGCGCTGGCCAGAATCTCCGCATGATGCCCGGTCGCACGCGTGGCTTCTTCGCTATAACCGATCAGGCTGCTCCGCTTGATGAAATCAAACACCGAAAGCCCGCTGGAAAACCGCGCCGCGCCCGAGGTCGGCAGCACATGGCTCGGCCCGGCGATGTAATCCCCCAGTGCCTCCGGCGTATACCGCCCGAGGAAAATCGCCCCTGCATGCCGTATATGCGGAATCACCTCCTCGATATTCTCCAGCGCCAGCTCCAGATGTTCAGTGGCGATCATGTTGGCGATATGCGCGCCTTCCACCCAGTTCTGCACCAGGATGATCGCGCCGTGGTTCTGGATGCTCTCTTTAGCGATTGCTGCGCGGGGCAGGGTGTTGAGTTCCGTATCAATCGCGCCGCGCACCTCATTGGCAAACGTCGCATCGTCGGTGATGAGAATCGCCGCCGCCTTCGTGTCATGCTCCGCCTGGCTCAACAGGTCGCACGCAATCCAGCGCGGGTCGTTCTGGTTATCCGCCATCACCAGAATTTCCGACGGCCCGGCGATCGTATCGATCCCGACCAGTCCGAATAACTGCCGCTTGGCCTCTGCCACATAGGCGTTTCCCGGCCCGACGATCTTATCCACCGCCTGAATGCTTGCGGTACCATAGGCCAGTGCTGCGCAGGCCTGCGCCCCGCCAATGGTGTGGATCTCCTCCACCCCTGCAATCCGCGCCGCCACCAGCACCGCGTCGCTTAATTTCCCATCCGGCGCGGGCACGGTCATCACCAGCCGCTTCACCCCCGCCACCTTGGCCGGGATGGCGTTCATCAGCACCGAGCTCGGATAGCTCGCTGTGCCCCCCGGCACATACAGCCCGACCGAATCCAGCGCCGTACAGCGCCAGCCGAGCGTCACGCCCGCCTTATCTTCATAAATCACGTCATGCGGCATCATGCGCTGATGATAATCATAGATGCGCTGCGCCGCCTCATGCAGCGAGGCTTCCACCTCGCTCAGGATATGCGCCTTGGCCATCTGCTTTTCGGAAATCCGGTAGCTGCCATCCTTCGGCTCCAGCCGGTCGAACTGGCGGGTATAATCCGCCACCGCCTCATCGCCGCGCTGCTTCACGTCCTGAAGGATGCCCCGCACCCGGTCCACCACATTCTGGTCAAACGGCTCATCCCGGTGAAGCAGCGCCTTCAGCTTGGCGGCAAAATCCACATCCTTGGTGGAAAGCCTATGCACGCTGCTTCTCCACCGCATCCCGCACGTGGCTTACCAGCGTGTGCATTTCTTTCGCCCGCGTTTTGAACGCCGTGCGATTGACGATCAGCCGCGAGGAAACCTGCGCCAACACCTTCTCTTCCACCAGCCCGTTGGCCTTCAGCGTGCCGCCCGTGCTAACCAGGTCCACGATATGCGTCGAAAGCCCAAGAATCGGCGCCAGCTCAATCGCCCCGTTCAGCTTGATGCATTCCGCCTGAATGCCCATCTCGGCAAAATAGCTACGCGTGATGTTGGGGTATTTCGTCGCCACGCGGATGTGCGACAGCCGGTCATAATCCACCTCCGGCGCATCCACCTTGCCCGCCAGCGACACCCGGCATGTGCCGATGCCCAGATCCACCGGCGCATAAATATCCGGGTAATCGAATTCCGCCAGCACGTCGCTCCCGCAAATGCCGATATGCGCCGCGCCGAATGCCACAAAACTCGCCACATCGAACGACCGCACGCGGATCAGCTCAATCAGCGTGTGATTGCTGCCAAACCGCAGCCGCCGGTCATCCTCGTCGAAAAACGCGTCTTCCGGCTTCAGCCCGATGGCCGCCATCACCGGCCGCAATTCCTTCAGGATGCGCCCCTTAGGCACGGCGATAACGAGCGGTTGGTCGATGGCAAGCGTTACCACGCGGGGCCTCAGCTTTTGGTGTGACTTGTTTATCTATCGTGTTAAACCTCACGCCTACGGATTAGGCAAGAGAATGTATTATGCCCGCAATGGCGGAAGACGACTGGAAACGCATGATGGCAAGTGCCCGCACGGCCAGCCAGCAACTCGCCGCCCTGCCGGGAGAAGTCCGGGCCGAAGCCGTGCGCGTGGCCGCCAGGGGTATTCAGGCCCAGTCCGCCGCCATCCTTGAAGCCAACGTAGCCGACATGGACGAGGCCGAACAGCACGGCGCCACCCCCGCCGTGCTGGACCGCCTGAAACTCGATGCCAAACGGCTGGAATCCGTCATTTCCGGCATGCTCCAGATCGCCGACCAGCCAGACCCGCTCGCCCCCAAAGCCAAGGGCTGGAAGCGCCCGAGCGGCCTTCGCATCACTCCCGTTCCCGTCCCGCTCGGCGTCATCGGCATGATCTACGAAGCCCGCCCCAACGTTGCCGCCGATGCCGCCGCCCTTTGCATGCTGGCCGGTAATGCCGTCATCCTGCGCGGCGGCAGCGATTCTGTCCGCTCCTCCCGCGCCATCACCCAGGCCATGCAAAAAGCCCTGAAGGACGATGCGCTTCCATGGCAGGCCGTGCAGATGCTCCCCAGCCAGGACCGCGATTTGGTCGGCAAAATGCTCACCGCCGTGAATGAGCTTGATGTCATCATCCCCCGCGGCGGCAAAAGCCTGACCGAGCGCGTGCAATCCGAAAGCCGCGTGCCCACCTTGCTGCACCTGGACGGCAACTGCCACCTCTACCTGCACGAAGCCGCCAAACCCGCAATGGCCGCCAAACTGGTGGAAAACGCCAAACTCCGCCGCACCGGCATCTGCGGCGCGCTGGAAAGCCTGCTCGTCGATGAACACGCAGCCGCCACGCTCCTTCCGCCCATCATCAAAAAACTCCTCGCCAAAGGCTGCGAGCTGCGCGGCGACCCTGCCACCTGCGCCCTCGACAAACGCATCAAACCCGCGAGCGAGGATGACTGGTCCACCGAATACCTCGCCCCCATCCTCTCCATCAAACAGGTGGACGGGCTGGAACAGGCCGTCAACCACATCAACCGCCACGGCTCCCACCATACGGACGGCATCGTGACCGAGGACGCCAAGGCGGCCAACTACTTCCTCCAGCATGTGGACAGTGCCATCGTCATGCACAACGCCTCCACCCAGTTCGCCGATGGCGGCGAGTTCGGCTTCGGCGGCGAGATCGGCATCGCCACCGGCCGCCTGCACGCGCGCGGCCCGGTCGGCGCGGCACAGCTCACCACCTACAAATACGTCGTCCAGGGCAAGGGCACGGTCCGCGCATGAGCCTCTACCAGAAACTCGCCGCCCTCAAACACGGCACCGAGCATCTCAATTACGGACGCGACATCATTGCCAATTGGGCCGTGGAATCCGTCATGGGCGTCAGCAACCCCGCCATCCTCGATATCGGTGTCGGCAAGGGTGAAGACCTTGCACAAATCCACAAACAGCTAGGCCGCAACGCCCAGCTCTACGGCCTGGAAGGCTTCGAGCCCTCCCGCCAGAAAGCGCTGGCCAAAGGCATCGACGCCCGCGCCGCCGACATCGAACGCGAGGTCTTTCCCTTCCCCGACACCAGCATGGATACCGTCATCATCAACCAGGTGCTGGAACATCTGAAAGAGGTCTTCTTCGTCCTGTCCGAAGCCTCTCGCATCATCAAGCCCGGCGGCACGCTCATCATCGGCGTGCCCAACCTGGCCGCCTGGCACAACCGCCTGATGCTGCTGGCCGGTTACACGCCAAGCTGCATCGGCACCGTCGGCCCGCATGTACGCGGCTTCACCCGGCGCGATTTAAAACAGACATTGGAACTCGGCAATTATTTCACCGTGCAGGCCCAGGCCGGTTCAGGCTTCTATCCCTTGCCGGAAACACTCGCCAACTTCGCATCGCGCATCTGGATGGGCGGCAGCGTCGGCCTTTTCATGAAAGCCACGCGCACAGATAAAAAAGGCCATTACCGGGAGGTAATCTCCGCCATCCCCATGGAAACCGGCTACCTGTTGCCGCCGCGTTGACCCGCCTCGGCCACGGCCAGGCGCTTATCGTCATTTTCCGCCACCACAATGATCGCCACGCCGCGCTCTTCCGGTGAGGGTTCCTTCTCCTGTTTCGTGTCGCGCTTTTCCGCGGTGCCTTCATCCTTGGGCAGCGTGCGTTCATCGGCTTGGCGGTGAGCGGTGACATCGGTCGATGCCGCCTCATCCTCATCCAGCGCTGCTCGCGTGATGGATGGCTCGCGGCGTTCCTTTTCTTCCCGCCGCTCACGTGCTTTTTCATTGGCAGCGGGTGCCGTTTCATTGCGCCACTGGTCTTCCAGCGTATCGGCCGTGTCGGCCGCCGTTACGCCCTTGTCCCGTTCGCCCGCTTCCAGTGCGGCCAGGCGCTGCGAATCCTCGGTGGTAACAGCGGGTCTATCGGTTTGCCCGTCTTCTTGGATACCCAAGCTGTGGTCCCGCTTGCCCGGTGTCAGCATTTCCCCAAACGCCTTGGCATAAGGCCCAGCGAAAGGCTCTTCCTTGCGTGTGCCGATGGCATGGCCACCTGGCGCCGTGCCCGGCTCATGCATCCACTGGTCGGCCAGCCCGGCAATGCGTAAAGCCTTCTCGGCGTCGCTTTTCGGCATGCTGCGCAATTGACGTTCAATCTCGGCCTGTGGAACTTCATCGCGCAACACGGCGACGCTGGCATCGAACTGCTTCACGTCCAGCGCTTTGGTTTTTTCCAGCGCCAGCCGCACGGTCATGGCCGCCAGCTCCTGCGCGGCATTCACCACGGTTAAGTTGTCCGTCTCCCGGCGGATCTGTTCCAGCATCGCGCTGGCATAATGCGCGTCATGCACCATCCCGGCCAGCGCCTGCACCGCTTCGGCAATCTCATTCAGGCGTGGCTGGTTGAACCCCTGTTCCGCCTGCGTCTTCATCACGCTTTCGGTAAAATATTTCAGCGCGCTGCCGCCAAGAATATCACCCTTGTCATTACGCCGCTCAAACCCGATTCCGTCCAAAATGTAATAAGCCGCCTGCAACGGCGTAAGCCCGATGGCCGCCAGCGGGCTGCGCTCATTGGTGGCCACGCTCAGCACCGGCACATCGCGTCCATCATGGGTGCGCGCCGTGCCCGCCACCAGCTTGTAAAGCGGAAAGCCGTCCGCCGCTGCATCAATCGCCGGCAGCTTCTCCAAAGGCTTGTTGGAAAAGAGATCGGCAAAATATTCAGCATAAGGCGGGTTGCCCAGCTCACGCCGTGCATAGGCCTCAAACGCCTTGGCGAAATCCGCCTGGCGCACCGTCACGTTCACACCGAAGCTTTGCCCCTCCGGGTCGTTTTCCATGCCCACATAAAGGCCCGTATTCACCACGCCCAGATCCGGGCGATTGGTGCCGCGATATTCATGCGGCCCGCTGGCGAACAGGTTCATGCCCAGCACGTAACCCTGAAGGCTGGCTTCCTCGTTGCCCGGCTGGCTTTCCGGGTTCGGCTTCACGCTGCCGGGGTTTTTTATCAGCGAGCCATAGGCGAAAAACCGCGCGGTTTTGTCGCCATTGGCAATAGCGGCCACATACTGGCGCACCAGCGGGCGCAGCTCACTCCAGCCATAGGCTTCTTTCCCACCGTTTTCGGCTTGTTCCAGCTCCTGAATACGCGCACGCGCGCCATGCAGAAAATCATCAAACGCATGCAACACCCGGTCTGCCTGCTTCAAGGCATTACGGCGAATTTCCGGCAGGTTCTCACGAATTTCGGCTTCCAGCTGCTGGCCCATCTCGTCCAGCTCCCCGGCAATGCGCTGAAGATGGTCGTCAACCTGGTCGGCAGTGGTCTGGGTCATCGCCATAAATCCCCGCATGAAACATCAAAAGAAATTATGATGTTTCTGTGACACCCAGATGACAGGCCTGAAAAATCCGGGCCATGCAAGCGGTTGAAAGCCTATTTCTTGCCTTTGGCTGCCTTGCCCGCCAGCAGATCGCGAATTTCCTCGAGCAGCACCTCGTTGCGCGGCGCGGCTGCGGGGGCTGCGGGCTCTTCCTTTTTCAGGCGGTTCACCTGTTTCACCAGGATGAACACCGCAAAGCCCACGATCATGAACTTAATCACTTGGTTGATGAACACACCATAATTGATGGTCGCCACCCCGGCCTTCTGCGCATCGGCCAGGCTGGCATAGCTCTCACCGTTCAGGGCAAAGAAAAAGTTGGAGAAATCGATCCCACCCAACAGCATCCCGATCGGTGGCATGATGATGTCATTGACCAGCGAGTTGACGATGCCGGTGAATGCCGCGCCGATGATTATACCCACCGCCAGATCTACCACATTGCCGCGAGAGATGAAGGCCTTGTATTCTTTTAACATGCTCATGGCGCAGCTCCTCAAATGTTTGAGGAAAAATAGAAAGCCGCCTTGCTTGGGTCAAGCGCCGGGCTGCGCCACCTGGAAAAAGGCGCCGGCCGCGCCTTGCTCATCTGCGGAAAGCTGACCGATGGCCCAGCACAGACGCGGATGGTGCTGAAGCATGGAAAGCGTGCCATCCACGCGATCGGCCGACGGGCAGCCCGCATAGGCATGTTTGCCTGCCACCAGCTCCAGCGCATGGCGCACCGCCGGGCGGGATTCCGACGGTGCCTTAGCGACCGCCAGCGTGATGAACCCGCTTGAAAGCGGCACCTCATGGGGCACCGCATCCGGCGCCGGAGTGGGGATCGTCTCGCCCAGGGCAAACCGCACGGTCATGCCATGTTCCCGCCAGTAATGGGCGGCATGGGGAATTTCCCCCGCCATCAGTCCTTCTTCAAGGATGTCGACCATGTAATCCGGCCCGATGACGAGCACGCCCTCCTGCACGGGGCGCACCTCGATATCCTCGGCCAGCATATCCTCAATGCCCTTGGCTTCGGCCTGTTTCCAGACATCCGCCAGACGCGGGCTGTCATAGAACCAGTGACCGACCGTGGTGACCAGAATATCGGCAATGCCCGCCTCATCGGCGAACAGATAAAGCTGATGGTGGTCCTGGGTAAGCAGGTCCTGCGTGCCATGCAGGGCAAGTTTTGGTGAACAGGGTGGAAGCTTGAAACCGTGCAGTTCCTCCGCCAGCCCGCGGTAAATGGCATGGATCATGCTGCGCGGCAGGCAGATGTCGATGACCTGGTCATCCAGCAGTTGAACCCAGTGCTGGTCTTCCTGAAGCGCCTCCGCCAGGCCCGGCATGCCCTCCATGAATTGCGCGGCCAGTTCATTGATGCGGTCGAAAAGCCCGCTGAAGCGTTCCGCCTCCATTTCCTTGAAACGCCAGGTGATGCGATAGGGGGTGAGGTTGATCATGGTCGTCCCTGCTTTTTGATGGCAGGCAATTCACCATATCAATGTTGCGGTATTACGACAAAAGGCCCTTGGGGCCGAAGCCCATCTCCCGGGCCAGCTCGGCCCGCACGGCCTCATCCTCGATCAGGCCGAAGGCATATTCCAGCAGGGGCTGGCCGTTGGAGGCGTTGAGCTGTCCGATAATCCGGTCCGCATCAAATCCGGTTTTACCGTAATAGCCGGGCCCGTCCACATTATGATTGGTCATGGCATCCAGAACCAAATTGGCCAATGGCTGATGGTCGGGGTTCTGTTCGCGCACGTGGCTCAGAATATGTGTCTTAAAACCCGATGGCAGCATGATATGCTTTAACCCCGGCGGAGGGCCCGGCGGCCGACTTGTCAATTCGGCGGGATAAAATTCGGCCACACCTTCCAACGGGTGTTCCTGCAAAAAACCAATCAGACGATAAGCCATTGCCTCAGGCAGGGTGATGACGATTTCATCGTCAAACCCTTCAATCACTGCCTGATCAATATCATTGGCTGCTTTGAAAGAGCGAAAGAATACCGGGTCTTTTTCAAACAACGAGTCAAGCAGCGCATCCGGCAGCGCATCAATAAGCCCTGTTTCCGTAGGCTTAATCACCACGCAGATGCGCTTGACCTCCGCCATTACCCAAGCATCACCGTCGCAGGCGTGTAATCCAGCTTCAGCGCGCCGGCCACCGCCTCATGCGTGATGCGGCCCTGGCACACGTTCAACCCGTTGCGGAAATGCGCATCCTCGCGCAGCGCCGTGCGGTAGCCTTTTCCGGCCAGCGCCAGCGTGTAGGGGAGGATGGCGTTTTCCAGCGCCTGGGAAGAGCTGCGAGCCACCGCGCTCGGCATGTTCGCCACGCAATACAGGATGATGCCGTCCACGTCATAGACCGGCTCGGCATGGGTCGTCGCCTTGCTCATTTCCGTGCAGCCGCCCTGGTCGATAGCAACATCCACAATCACCGAGCCGCGCTTCATTTTCGCCAGATGCTCGCGACGGATCAGCTTCGGAGCCGAAGCACCTGGAATCAACACGGCGCCCACCACGAGGTCGGCTTCCTGCAGGTGCTCTTCCAGCGCGGCCTGGGTGGAATAAATGGCCTTGATGCGGCCGCTGAAAATCTCATCCAGCTGGCGCAGGCGCTTCAGGGATTTGTCGAGCACCACCACATCGGCACCCATGCCTGCGGCGACATAAGCTGCATTCGTGCCCACCACGCCGCCGCCGATCACGACGACCTTGCCTGGGGCCACGCCGGTGACGCCGGAAAGCAGCACGCCGCGTCCGCCTTTGACTTTTTCCAATGCATTGGCACCGGCCTGAATGGAAAGACGGCCCGCCACTTCGCTCATCGGCGTCAGCAGCGGCAGCGTGCCGTCGCTATGCGTCACCGTCTCGAATGCGATGGCCACCGATTTGGATTCCATCAAAAGCTCGGCCTGTTTCGGGTCGGCGGCAAGGTGGAGGTAGCAGAAAATCACCTGGCCTTCGCGCAGCATCTTGCATTCCACCGGCTGCGGCTCTTTCACCTTCACGATCATGTCGGCGCGGGCGAACACTTCTTCCGCGCTGGCGGCGATTTTGGCGCCCGCGGCTTGATACTGGGAATCGTCAAAACCAATCGCATGCCCGGCTTTCGTTTCCACAATCACCTGGTGGCCATGGTGCACCAGTTCAGCCACACCGGCCGGGGAGGTGGAGACGCGAAACTCGTTATTCTTAATTTCCTTGGGAACCCCAATCAGCATGGACAACCTCTTAATGTGGAAGAATATTATAAGGGTATGGTATAAAACGGTATTACGGGTTAGGCAGAACGAAGAGCCTTTCTTTAGACGCAAACGTCTTTTGAAGCATCTGCAAAATTTGCATGGCTTCGTTGCGGCGATAAGGCTCGCTTCCTTCGCCCCAGACCGGGTTTGGCCAGGCAGAGTCGCTTTGCAGGCGGCCCACCACATGCACATGCAGCTGCGAAACCTGGTTGCCCAGCGCCGCCACGTTGAGTTTGTCGGGGTTGACGATCTCGTTCATCACCTTGCTGGTCACGGCAATTTCATCCACCAGCCGGTGCAGGTCCACCACATTGAGGTCGATCAACTCGCGCAGGTCTTCCTGCCTCGGCACCAGGATAATCCAAGGAAACAGGCGATTATTCATCAGCAACACGCGGCAGAGCGGCAAATCACCCACCCAGGCCGTGTCTTTCATCAGGTCCGGGTGAAGGTGAAAATGCTCATTGCCGATTTTTTTCGCCTTGCTGGTAACCGCTGGCACCGGTTTGGTATCCACCGCGACCTTGGTCGCCTTGGTTTTGCTGTTGGATGAAGCAGGCATGGAACCCCCGTCTGTGTCGATCGACCCACAGATTAACGCATTTATTTTCCAGCGCCAGTCTTCTTGGTGGCCTCCTGAATATCAGGCGCCTTGGTCACCGGCGCGCAGGCGATACGGTCGCCCGCGTTGCCGGCGGGGTCGCTGCTGTAATCATCGGCCTTCGCATGCACCATCAGCGCGCTGCCGTCTTCATCCAGCAATTGCTGAACGGTTACCGTGGTGTTGAGCACCTGCTGCACCAGCTTGCCGTTGGCGGGCACCATCAGGTTCGGCATATCGCCGGAATGCGCGCCCTTGGGGTTATGCAGCCCATGTTCATGCTTGTTCGGGTTAAAGTGCCCGCCCGCGCTTTTGAAGTCCGGCTCCTTGCACTCACCCTTTTCATGGATATGGAACGCATGCTCGCCCGGTGGCAGCATGGCGTCGATTTTGATCAGCACGCCTTCCTGGGTATCTTCCAGGGTAGCGCTTCCCACTTCCTTGCCCTTGGCGTCAACAAAGGTCGCTTTCGCCTGCTCGGCCTGCGCGGCCAGCGGCAGGGTGGCAATGCCCATCAGGGCCAGAACGGATAGAACATATTTCATGGTCGTTACTCCTTGGTTTCATGCCAGAGGCGTTGAACTTTAAACAGCAGCAGCAATCCAGGCAAGGCCAGCGAGCTGGCAATCAGGAAAAAGACCGGCCAGCCCACTTGGTCGGACACATAACCCGCCCCGGCGGAAAGCTGCGTGCGCCCCACCGCCGCCAGCGAGGAAAGCAGCGCATATTGCGTGGCGGTGAAACGTGCATTGCACAACCGAGAGATAAAGGCGACAAACACGGCCGCATCCATCCCGCCGAAGAAGTTATCCAGCCCGATGGTGATGTGCAGCATCTGCAGGTCATTTCCCTTCAGCGCCTGCACCACATAAAGCAGGTTGGCCAGCATCAGGGCGATGCCGCTGAACCACAGCGCCTTCACCACGCCGATGCGGCGCGAAAGCCATGCCCCCGCCGTCAATCCAAGCAGCGTTGCTCCCAGGCCGAACACCTTCACCACCTGCGCCACTTCCAGCTTGGAAAAACCGATATCGAGATAAAACACATTCGCCATCGCGCCGAGGAACGCATCCCCCAGCTTGAACAGCAGCACGAACAGCAAAATCCACCAGGCTCCGTCATGTTTCAGAAAATCACGGAAAGGCTCCAGCACCGCACAACGTGCCCAGCTTCGCACGCGTTCCGCCAGGGGCAGCTTCCGGTCAATGATGGGGAAGGGCGGCGTCTTTTCCGGCTCCCCGCCAATCAATGCCGCCACCGTGCCGATACCCATCAGGCAGGCCATGATCGTGTAGGTCATCTGCCAGCTGGTCAGTTCCGCCAGTGCCAGTGCCCCGCCGCCCGATGCCAGCATGCCAAGCCGGTATCCCAGCTGCACTGCCGCCGAGCCGGGGCCTTGCTCCTCCGCTTCCAGCAGTTCGATGCGGTAGGCGTCGATCACGATATCCTGCGTGGCCGATGCCGTCGCCAGCATCAGGGCGAACATCGCCGTCAGCCAGGGATTAACCGACGGGTCGTTGGAGCCGAGCAGCAGCATAGCCGCCACCACCATCATCTGCGCGAAAAACAGCCAGCCACGACGGCGGCCGAAACGGTCGCACAGCCAGGGCAGCTTGATGCCGTCCACCAGGGGCGACCAGAGAAATTTCAACGCATAAGGGGTGCCTACCGAAGCAAACAGCCCGATTGTGGTGCGGTCAATGCCGGATTCCTTCAGCCATGCCGTCAGGGTGCTGAAACTGAGCGCCAGCGGCAATCCGCTGACGAATCCCAAAAACACCACCACCGCCACGCGTTTGCTGGCAAACCCGCGCCAGCCCGCTTTTGCGCTGGTGGGTGTGGCACTCATTCCGTTTTCGCGGCTTTAGGTTCACGCGTTTTAGCAAGCGACACCACCACGCCCGCCGTCAGCGTGCCAAGCGTGGCCACAAAGGAAAACAGCGCGGACAAATGGATGCCGAAAAAGCCCAGGAAGATTTTCGCGCCGATGAACACCAGCACAAGCGCCAGGGCGAATTTCAGGTAATGGAACCGGTGCACCATCGCCGCCAGCATGAAGTAAAGCGCGCGCAGGCCCAGAATGGCCAGGATATTGCTGGTATAAACGATGTAGGAATCCTGTGTGATGGCAAATACCGCCGGGATGCTGTCCACGGCGAAGATAAGGTCCGCGCATTCCACCATCACCAGGCACACGAAGAGCGGCGTGGCCCAGTTGATTTTTTTCTCCGGGTTTTCCGGCGACGGCGCGCGCACAAAAAATTTCTGCCCGTGCAGCTCTTCCGTCACATGCAGGTGTTTATGCAGGAAGGCCAGTACTTTGTTGCCTTCCACCTTGAATTCATCATCATCGTTACCGAACATCAGCAGCATCTTGCCGCCCGTCCACACCAGGAACGCGCCGAAGAGATAGAGCACCCAATGAAACTGCTCCAGCACCGCATCGCCCAGCGAAATGGCGATCCCGCGCAGCATCACCACGCCGATGACGCCCCACAGCAGCACCCGGTGCTGATACTGACGCGGAATGTTGAAATAAGAAAAGATGATGGAAATCACGAAGACGTTATCGAGCGACAGGCTCTTTTCCACGATATAGGCCGTGTAATAATCCCGCGCGGCATCCGCGCCGATCGTCATCCATATCCATCCGCCAAACACCACGCCGATGACCACGTAAAAGAAGGTCAGGTACAGACTGTCGCGAATGCCCATGATCTTGGGCTTGCGGTGCAGCACGCCGAGATCCAGCACCAGCAGCGCCACCACGGTGCCCAAGAATACCCATAACATCCAAAGCGGCTGATCCACGTTTATGACTCAATCTTGCGCGGGTTGAAAAATCGATCCTGGCGTCCTTGGTAAACCAGCCAGAGCCCCGCCGCAAGCATCGGCATCGACAAAAGCTGCCCCATGGTGATGGGCCCGACGATGGGGCCGAGGAAAGCATCCGGCTCGCGGAAACATTCGGCGCTCATGCGGGCGATGGCATAACCGGCCAGGAACAGTCCGCCCATCATCCCCACATGCCGAAATGCGCCCCTGCGGTAGGCGATCATCAGGATCAGCCCGAGCAACAGCCCTTCCAGCCCGGCTTCGTAAAGCTGGCTGGGGTGGCGCGGCAGCATGTCCACCTGTGGGAATACCATGCCCCAGTCGCTCCCGGTGGGGCGTCCCACCAGCTCGCCATTCACAAAATTCGCAAGCCTTCCGAAAAACAGCCCGATCGGCGTCACCAGCGCCAGCACATCCGTCACGCGCAAAAAGGGCAGCTTGTATTTGCGGGCAAACAGCGCACTGGCAATCAGCACCCCCGCCAAACCGCCATGGAAGGACATGCCTCCCTGCCAGATGCGGAGGATATTGGCCGGATTCTCCAGATAATGCCCGAGCTGGTAAAACAGCACGTAACCGAGCCTTCCGCCCAGCACCACGCCCAGCACCACGTAAAACACCAGGTCATCCACCATTTCCTTGGATAAGGCCAGCGGCCCGTGCCCCGCCACCCGGCGCACGATCACCCATCCCAGCACCACCCCGGCCAGATAGGCCAGTGCATACCAGCGTATGCCGAAACCGAGTATATGGATGGCGACGGGGTCGAGGGCGGGAAAAGTTAACATTTTTACTGGCATCCACGGATGATTTGCCCTATGGCATAGTTCGCTCTGCAAAGAAATGCCACAAAGGAATGCCCAAAGGAACGAAATGACCAACCCCGCCTGGCAAAAACTGTTCGAGGATGCTTCCAAGCTGTTCGGCTCCGCGCTGTCATCGGCCGGCACCGTGCGTCAGGAGGCCGAGCAGCGTTTCAAGCAGCACTTGCAGGACTGGCTTGCCGGTCTGGACCTTCCCACGCGGGAAGAGGTCGACCTGCTGCGCGCCATGCTGGCCGAAAGCCGTCAGCAGCAGCTGGCCCTTCTGCATCGTATCGAAGCCCTCGAGGGCAAAGGGGAAAGCAAAAGCCCCGCCGCGTCCAAACCGGCCTCCACCTCCGCCAAAAAGACTGCCGAAAAGAAATGACCCAGACCGCAATCGAATCCAACCGTCGGGCATCCGACCCGATGGAAGTCGTGGAATTCGTGCTTACCAGCCGCGAATTGCCCTTTGACCGCACGATGGACGATGCCATCGTGGCCGAAGGCCTGACCCATTGGTGCGAGCTCAAGCTCTGGTGCCTCTGGCGTGAGGAGGAGGGCGCGCTGCTCTTTGCCTGGCATTTCGGCGCACGTGTGCCGGACAAGCTCCACCCCGCCATCTATGAGCTGCTCGCCCGCGTTAACGAGCGCCTGCTGCTCGGCCATTTCGCCTTCAGCCAGGAGGAATGCGCTGTCTATTTCCGCCAGACCCTGCTCATGGCCGGGGCCGAAAGCCTCTCCTCCGAACAGGTCGAGAATTTCATGGATACCGCCATTGTGGAATGCGAGCGCTTTTATCCGGCGCTGCAATCCCTCATCTGGGGTGGCCGCACCCCCAAGGAAGCCCTTGAAATAGCGGTATTTGACACGATCGGCGAAGCCTGATCCGTCCAAACATGCACACACATAAAGATGCGGTTTACCCTAGCTTAATCCTGCGGGAGTAAAACCAAAGGCATAACATGCCGGAACTGCCTGTGAACAACCAGAAGACACCGCATCGCAAAGCCGTAATGGAAGCCGCCACGCTCGGCTTTCTGGTGCTTGCCCTTGCGCTCGGCGCGTCGCTGATCGTCTATCGCAGCGCGGCATCGGCCATGGCGTTGCAGCTGCACACCTACATTCAGGGCATTGCCGAATTCGCCGCCAGCAACGTGGATGGCGACCTGCACGGCACCTTCACCCGGCCCGAGCAGAAAAACACGCCCGAATATGCCGAGGCCATCAAAGGCCTGGCCAGGGTGCGCAACAGTTTCAACCGTGTGGCCTACACCTACACCTTGATCCGCCGCGACGGTCAATATTACTTCGTGCTGGACTCCGTCCCCGATGGCGACGCCGACCATGACGGCGTCAACGACAAATCCCAGATCATGGAACAATACGATGAAAAAACCTCCGATCCTGGCCTTGCACGCGCCTTTGACGAAAAAACCGTCACCAGCTCGCAGGATCCCACCATCGACAAATGGGGCACCTTCGTCAGTGGCTATGCGCCGGTGTATAACAGCAATCACGAGCTCGTCGCCGTCGCCGGGGTGGATGTGGATATCCGCACTTACCAGCAGCAGATGAACGGCGTACGCATGGCGGGCCTCTGGGGCGTCATTGCCGCCGTTATTGCCGCCTGCATGATGACGCTTGGCGTCTATCGCTGGCGCATCCGCGCGATTGAGGCCGAGGTCAAGCTGGCCAGCACCATGCAGGATCTGGAAATTTCCCTTCGTCAGGCGGAATCCGCCAGCCTTGCCAAAAGCCATTTCATTGCCAACATCAGTCATGAAATCCGCACGCCGATCAATGGCATCATCGGTATGGCTCAACTGCTTGCTGAAAGCCGCCTCGGCAAGGAAAGCAAACATTACGCCGAGGTCATCCAGCATTCGGCGGATCACCTTCTCGGCCTCATCAACGAGGTGCTGGATTTCTCCAAGATAGAATCCGGCCACATCACCCTTAGCCAGCGCCCCTTCAACCTGCGCGCCATCGCGCAGGATGCCGTGGACCTCATGCGCTCCCGCACGGATGAGAGCAAGGTGACGGTGGAATGCAAACTGGATGACGAACTGCCCAATCTTCTTCTGGGCGATGAGGTAAAAATCCGCCAGGTGATGCTCAACCTGCTCGGCAATGCAGCCAAATTCACCCATCAGGGCGTCATCACACTGGCCCTTCATTGCGATCAGCTATCCCCGTCCGAGGCATGGCTGCGTGTGGAAGTGACGGATACGGGCATCGGCGTGCCCAAAAACCGTCAGGCCGATATTTTCGAGAAATTCACCCAGGGCGACAGCTCCACTACCCGCCGCTACGGCGGCACCGGCCTTGGTCTGGCCATCTGCAAAGAGCTGGTGCACCTGATGAACGGCGAGATCGGCGTCATCAGTGAGGAGGGCACCGGCGCTACTTTCTGGTTCACCCTGCGCCTGGCGATTGCCGATGAGCAGGAGCTGGCCGAGGCCAAGGCCAAGCTGCGTGACTCCTGGCGCCCCGGCGCGCTGCGCGTGCTGGTGGTGGAAGATAATTCCGTCAATCAGCTGGTGGCCATTCAGGCATTGAAAAAGCTTGGCTTCCGGCATGTCACCGTCGTTGCCAGCGGCGAGGAGGCCGTACGCAGCGTGCAGGAAGACCCCTGCGATGTCATGTTGCTGGATCTGCACATGCCCGCCATGGACGGCTTCACCACCGCCCGCGCCATCCGGGCGCTGGGCATGCATTCGCCCGAGCCCATCATCATCGCCTGCACGGCGGATGTGGAGCCCGAAACCACCGAGAACTGCATCCATTCCGGTATCGACGGCATCCTGACCAAGCCCTATAAATTTTACGATGTCGGCAAGATCATCAAAGATCAATGGCTCAAAGCCCAGGAGGACATGCCGCTGAACACCACGTCGGCAGCCTGATTTACAGCCCCATCGCCCGGCGCATCATCAGTTTCTTGACCGGCGGCAGCTGTTCCACCAGCCCCATGCCAAGTCTGCGCCCGGTGCGCAGCACCGCATCGTCATTGGCGAACAATCCGTTCAAATGATGCGTAAAGCCGATCATGCTGTGAATATCGAACTGCCTTGCCTTATCATAGGCCGCCAGCACATCGGCGCTGCCTAAGTCTAGGCCGTATGCATGCTGCCCAGCAAGCCGCTCGGCAAGCTCCATCGCATCGCGCAATCCGAGATTCAGCCCTTGCCCGGCAATCGGGTGCATACGGTGGGCGGAATCCCCCACCAGCGCCAGCCGCTCCGCCGTGATGCGGTTGGCCGTCATGCAGCTGAGCGGATAGGCGAACACCGGCTTCACCAGCGCCAGCCCGCCCAGAAAATCCCCGAACCGCCGCCGCACTTCACCCATGAACGCTTCTTCGGGCAGCGCGGCAAATTTAGCCGCAAACCGTCCATGTTCCGTCCAGACGATGGAGGAGCAATGCAGCAGCGGCACGCTCACGTCATGCGGCGGCAGCATGGGCAGGATGGCAAACGGCCCGGCCGGATAGAACCGTTCCTGCGCCACGAAATGATGCGGCTTCTCATGCGCGATCGTCGCCACGATCGCCGTCTGGCCATAAGGCGTTTCATGAATGCGAATACCCGCCTGCGTCCGCAGTTTGGAGGCGCGCCCTTCGGCCACCACCACCAGCGGTGTTTCCAGTTCGCTCCCGTCATTCAGCTCCAGCACGGCATGGCTTTTAAAGGCGCGCATGGCCTCGGCGCTGAACCCTTCGCGGATGTCGATCAACGGCTCTGCAACGGCTGACTGATGCAGGGCGGTGCGAATATACCGGTTCTCGGCGATATACCCCATTGGTTCACCTTCATCGGTGGCCTCCCGATGGTCGTAATGCACAAACAGCGAGCTTGCTCCCTTGCCCACCTCATTATCGGTGATGCGAATATCCTGAATAGGGCAGGCATGGGCCTTCAAGTGCCGCCACACGCCGATGCCCTCCAGCCACCGGGCCGAGCCAAGCGCAATGGCGCTCGTGCGCCCGTCGAACCCGCGCGCAAGCTGCGCCTTGTATGGCTGCGGCTCGATCACGATGCTGGCAATCCCACGCTCGGCAAAGGCCAGCGCCTGCGCCAGTCCGACCATTCCACCACCCGCGATCACGATTTTCCGGCTCTGCACCATAAGGGCCCTATGCATGATGAATTGCCTGACTATAGTAGCATCCATCCACCTCCACAACAAAGACCGAGCGCCATGCCCATCACCATTGCCAGCTGGAACATCAACTCCGTCCGCCTCCGTATGCCGCTGGTGGCGCAAATGGTTCAGCAGTTCAACCCCGACGTCCTTTGCCTGCAGGAAATCAAATGCGAGGACATGCACTTCCCGCTCGAGGGCATCAAGGCGCTGGGTTATGAGCACGTGATGCATAGTGGTGAGAAATCCTACAATGGCGTTGCCATCCTCTCACGCCTTCCTCTGAAGGACATGGAAACCATCAACCATGCGGGCACCAACCAGAAGCGCCACATCGCCGCCACGCTTCCCGACGGCACCCGCCTGCACAATCTTTACATCCCCGCCGGCGGCGACATCCCCGACGTGAACGAGAATCCAAAATTCAAGATGAAGCTGGATGTGCTGGATGCCCTCAGCGAATGGAGCGACAAGCTGAACAAGGACACGACTTCCATCATCCTGGGCGATTTCAACATCGCCCCGCTCGAGCATGATGTCTGGAGCCACAAGCAGCTGCTCGATGTTGTCAGCCACACCCCCATTGAGGTGGAAAAACTCACCCGCCTGCAACACACAATCGGCTGGGTGGACAGCGTGCGCGAATTCATTCCCCACCACGAAAAAGCCTACAGCTGGTGGAGCTACCGCGCGCGTGACTGGGACGCCGCCGACAAAGGCCGCCGCCTCGACCATGTCTGGCTTTCCCCCGCCCTCAAGCCCCAGCTCAAAGCCGCCCACATGCCCCGCGCCCCGCGCGGATGGACCCAGCCCTCCGACCACGTGCCCGTGCTGGCCGTGCTGGAAGGATAATAAATCAATATATTTCAATGGGAGGAAAATTTTTTCATCCCCCACCGAAGGATTGGGGCGCTTAAGGTTGTATAAACCGGATAAGCTTTCTAAGCTTGATGGATTCTAAGCGAGGAAACCGATCTTGAAGCCATCCCGCCACCCTGTGGTCATGATTCTGTTGTTGGTGGTTGCGGCCGCGCTGGTCTGGCGCTTCTGGCCTTCGGGTGAGGAAATGAAAAAGGGCCCGTCGGACGCGCCCGTGAAACTGGCCACCGTCCAGCCCTCTCAATGGGGGGACATGCTGGAAGCCGTCGGCACCGCCCTGGCGAATGAGCAGGTGGACCTCACCGCCCGCATCACTGAAAAAGTCGCCGACGTCAAATTCGAGGAAGGTCAGGCCGTCAACGCGGGCGATCCGCTGGTGGTGCTTTCCACCAACGAAGCCGCCGCCGAGCTGGCGGAGGCCCAGGCCACCCTGGCCGATGCCAGCCGCGAATATAACCGCGTAAAGGATATTTCCCTCGCCGCCATCCCCAAGGCCCAGAAGGACCAGCGCCGCGCCCGTTTTGAAGAAGCCCGCGCCCGCGCCGACGCCGCCCGTTCCCGCCTGGGCGACCGCGTCATTTCCGCGCCCTTTAACGGCATCATCGGCCTTCGCAAGGTCAGCCCCGGCAGCCTGGTGACGCCCGGTCAGGTCGTCGCCTCCATCGCCGATACCAGCCGCATCAAAGTGGATGCCAGCGTGCCGGAGGAATTTCTTTCCAAGCTCGCCGTCGGCATGCAGGTGCAGGCCGTTACCCGCGCCTGGCCGGGCAAGGAGTTCCAGGGCACCATCGCCAGCCTTGATAACCGGGTGGACCCCGCCACCCGCGCCATTACCATCCGCGCCATCTTCGAAAACCCCGACAATCTGCTCAAGCCCGGCATGCTCATGTCGCTCATCCTCACCGGCCCCGCGCGCGAAGTCATCGCCATCCCCGAAAGCGCCATCACCGCACTCGCCACCCAGCATTTTGTCTATAAACTCAATGCCGACGGCAAAACCGTCAAACGCATCGCCGTCGAAACCGGCGCGCGCCGCCCCGGACTGGTGGAGATCACCAAAGGCCTCAACCCCGGCGACCGCATCGTCACCGAAGGCGCCATCCGCCTGAAGGACGGCGCAGGCGTGAAGCCGATGGAAGAACGCGGGGGCGCTGCCCCCACACCCCCGACAGGAGGCTAGCCTCCTGCACTTCCTATTCTTTGGTTTACCCCCTTGAAATGGGGGTAAACCAAAGAAATACGGGGTCCCAGGGGACTAGTCCCCTGGCAGGGTGCGGGGCAGAGCCCCGCGTCCCCCACAGGAGCCACGCATGCTACTATCCGATCTGTCGGTCAAACGGCCTGTTTTTGCGATTGTGGTCAATCTGTTGATTGCCGTGTTCGGCATTATTTCTTTCACCAAATTGCCATTGCGTGAATATCCCGACATCAACCCGCCGGTCGTTTCGGTGGATACGATCTACCGTGGCGCCTCCGCCGCCGTGGTGGAATCGCGCATCACCCGCCTGCTGGAAGACCGCGTCAGCGGCATTGAAGGCATCAAGAACATCAGCTCCAACAGCCGCGACGGCCAGTCCTCCATCACCATTGAATTTGAACTGAGCCGCGATATCGACGCTGCCGCCAACGACGTGCGCGAGCGCCTTTCGCGCGCGGTGAAGGATTTGCCCGACGAGGCCGAACCGCCCGAGATTTATAAGGTCGATGCCAACACGGACGTGATCGTCTGGTTCAGCCTCATCAGCGACAACATGTCCACCACCGAACTCACCGACTATGCCGAACGTTACCTGGTGGATGCGCTGGCCACCGTCGATGGCGTGGCGCGTGTGCGCGTGGCCGGTGGCTCGCGCTTTGCCATGCGCATCTGGCTGGACAGGCTTCAGCTTGCCGCGCGCGGCCTCACGGTGGCGGACATCGAAAGCGCCCTCAGGCGCGAGAATGTGGAGCTTCCCGCTGGGCGCATCGAGAGTGTGGAGCGCGAATTCACCGTGCGCGCCGAACGCGCCTACCGCACCCCGCGGGAATTTTCCTCGCTCGTCATTTCCAAAGGCAAGGATGGCCACTTGACCCGCCTGGGCGAAGTGGCGCGCGTGGAACTCGGGCCGGAGGAGGACCGTTCCTTCCTGCGCTCCAACGGCAAGCAGCGGGTGGGGGTTGGCATCATTAAGCAATCCACCGCCAACGCGCTGGCGGTGGCGCGTGGCGTCAAGCAGCGCGTCAAGGAACTGTCCGATCGCCTGCCCCCCAACATCAAAATCATGCAGAGTTACGACACCTCCGTCTTCATCGAATATTCCGTGCACGAGGTGTACCTCACGCTCGGCATTGCCGCCTTTCTGGTTGTGGGCATTATCTTCTGCTTCCTTGGCACGGCGCGTGCCATGCTCATTCCCGCCGTCACGGTGCCTGTGTCGCTGCTGGGCAGTTTCATTCTGCTGTATGCGCTGGGTTATTCGGTCAACATCCTCACGCTGCTGGCATTGATTCTCGCCATCGGCCTGGTGGTGGACGACGCCATCGTGGTGCTGGAAAACATTGCCCACCGTATGGAACAGGGCGAGCCGCCGCTGCTGGCCGCCTATCGCGGCACGCGCCAGGTTGGGTTTGCCGTGGTCGCCACCTCGCTGGTGCTTGCCGCCGTGTTCGCCCCGCTCGGCTTTTTGCAGGGCAATGTGGGGAGATTGTTTGTGGAATTCGCCGTGGCGGTGGCGGGTTCGGTGCTGTTCTCTGCGCTGGTGGCGCTCACGCTGTCACCGGTCATGGCATCCAAATTTTTGAAAAACGACATGAAGCCCGCCCGTATTTCCCTCTGGGTGGACAGGGTGTTCGAGCGCCTTCAGAATAACTACCGCAACCTCCTCATCCGTTCGCTGGATCGCCCGCTTTTCACCTGGCTGCTGGTGCTGGTCGTGCTCGGTCTCTGCGGGGGGCTTTATGCGATGATTCCCAAGGAATTCGCCCCGACCGAAGATCGCGGCGCCTTCAATATCATGGCCCAGGCCGACGAAGGCACCACCATGAGCAAGATGACCGAGAACATGAACAAGGTGGAGTCCATCCTGCTGCCCCTGCTGGGTGACAAAACCCACAAAGGCGACGCCGTGCAGTTGATGACGCGCATCCCCGGCAGTTTCAGCTCGGCCGATGCCGTCAACAGCGGCATGGTCATCGTGGTGCTGGATGACTGGGGCAAACGTCGGACGATCGACAAAATCATCGCCTCCGTCATGCCGAAACTTTCCACCATTCCGGAAGTGAAAGTGTTTCCCGTCCAGCGCCGCGCCTTTGGTCAACGGACGGAATCCCCAGTGCAGTTCGTGCTCGGCGGGGCGGAATTCGCCCAGCTCGCCGCCTGGCGCGATGCCATTCTGGAAAAGGCGAGGGACAATCCCGGCCTCACCAACCTCGATGCCGACTACAAGGAAACCAAACCGCAATTGCTGGTGAAGATCGACACCACCCGCGCCGGCGACCTGGGCGTGCCAGCCGAAAGCATCGGCGGCGCGCTGGAGACCATGCTGGGCGAATCTCACGTCACCACCTTCATGAAAGAGGGCGAGGAATATGACGTGATCCTCGAAGGCGACCGCACCAAAGCGCAAAGCGTGGCAGATGTCGACAACATCTACGTCCGCTCGCAAACCACCAACGAACTCATCCCGCTCTCCAACCTCATCTCCATCACCGAAGTGGCCGATGCCGCCACCCTGCCGCGCTACAACCGCATGCGCGCCATCACCATCACCGCCAACCTCACCAATGGCTATGCCCTTGGCGATGCATTGCAATACCTGGTGAAAACAGCACGTGAAACCGCACCCGACGCCATCATTGACTACAAGGGCGAATCGCTCGAATACCAGCGTGCCGGGTCGGACATCATTTTCACTTTCATCATGGCGCTGCTGGTGGTCTATCTGGTGCTGGCCGCGCAGTTTGAAAGTTTCGTCCACCCCGGTGTCATCATGTTCACCGTGCCCCTTGCCTTGGCGGGCGGCCTGATCGGCCTGTTCCTCACCGGCCTCAGCATCAACATCTACAGCCAGATCGGCATGATCATGCTCGTCGGCCTTGCCACCAAAAACGGCATTCTTATCGTCGAGTTCGCCAACCAGCTGCGCGATGCGGGCATGAGCTTTCGTGATGCACTGGTGGAAGCTGCCTCCCGCCGCCTGCGCCCCATCATCATGACCTCGCTCGCCACCGTCATGGGCGCCGTTCCGCTGGCTATCTCGCACGGGGCGGGGGCGGAAAGCAGGCAGGTCATCGGCACCGTGGTGGTCTTCGGCGTCACCATCGCCACCCTCATGACACTCACCATCGTGCCCGTGGCGTACCAGACACTCGCCCGCAACACCCGCTCGCCGGAAGAGATCGCCCGCGAGCTCAAGCGCGAAGATGAGGAACACCCGGATCATGCGTAAGCGCCAGCACGATCTCGGCATCGCCCCACGCCAGCTTTGCCGCGACGGCGCATGGTTCATCATTCGCCGCTATGCGCCTCCCATATTATTGGCCCTCGCTGCCGCTGACCTGCTTCTATGGGCCTGGTTCCATTTCATCCTTCACCGCTGCTATGGCATTGGCTGCTTGATGGGGTGAGAGAGCAGGGCTAGTATGAAAAAAAGGAGACCACCATGCCCGCCTCCAAAAAAGCTGCAGCAAAAACCAAAAAACCAGCCCTCGAATCCGTAGCCAAAAAATCCCCACTCCCCACATGGGACCTCACGGATTTCTACCCCTCCCACACCCATGCGTCGGTCAAAGCAGACATTGAGAAAGTCGCGAAAGATGCCGTCTCGTTTCAGAAATCCTACCAGGGCAAAGTATCCAAACTCTCCGGCGATGAACTCGGCAAAGCCATCTCGAAATACGAAAACCTTCACGAACTCATCGGCAAGCTCGGCAGCTACGCCTCACTGCTGAATGCCACCGACATGCTCAATGGCGATTACACCCGCTTCTACCAGAACACGCTCGAAGCCCTGAACGAACACACCACGCACCTGATTTTCTTTTCGCTGGAAATCAACGCGCTGGATGAAAAGAAACTCAAGCAGGCGATCAAGGAAAGCAAAAAGCTCGCCCATTATGCTCCCTGGCTCCGCGACGTGCGCATCATGAAGCCCTACCAACTGAGCGAGATTGAAGAGAAACTCCTGCACGAAAAATCCATCACCGGCGCGCAGGCATGGAGCCGCCTGTTCGACGAAACCCTCACGCGCCTGACATTCGAGATGGACGGCAAGAAGATGCAGCTGGAACAGGTCCTCCACCTGCTTTCCGGCAAGGACGCCGCCACACGTAAAAAAGCCGCGCACAGCCTCGGCAAAACCTTCAACGCCAACCTGCCCATCTTCACCACCATCACCAACGTACTGGCCAAAGACAAAGCCATCGAGGACCGTCTGCGCGGCTTCAAGGCCCCCATCTCCAGCCGCAACCTCGCCAACCTGGTGGAAGACGATGTGGTGGACGCACTGCTGAAGGCGGTCAAGAAAAGCTACCCCAAACTCTCCCACCGCTATTACAAAATGAAAGCGGGCTGGTTCAAGCAGAAGCAACTGAATTACTGGGATCGTAATGCCCCCATTCCCGAGGATGCCGATCAACCCTTCACCTGGGAGCGCGCGCGCGACACCGTGCTGGATGCCTATGGCCGCTTCAGCCCCAAACTGCGCGAGCTCGGCCAGGAATTTTTCGACAAACCGTGGATCGACGTGCCCACCCGCCCCGGCAAAGCCACGGGTGCGTTCGCGCATCCCACCGTGCCGTCGGTGCATCCTTACCTGCTGCTCAACTTCCAGGGAAAATTGCGCGATGTCATGACGCTCGCGCACGAGCTCGGCCACGGCGTGCATCAGGTGCTTTCCGCCAAACAGGGTGCGCTGATGGCCGACACCCCGCTGACCCTGGCTGAAACCGCCTCCGTCTTCGGCGAGCAGCTCACCTTTCGTGCCCTGCTTGACCAGCAGAAGGACAAGAAAAAGCGCAAGGCCATGCTTGCTTCCAAAGTGGAGGACATGCTGAATACCGTCGTGCGTCAGGTCGCTTTCTGCGAGTTCGAGCGCCGCATCCATGCCGAACGCGCCAAAGGCGAAATCCCGCAGGAAAAGATCTGCGACATCTGGATGGATGTGCAGAAAGAATCCTTAGGGCCTGCTCTGAAATTCGACGATCACTATCGCGGCTACTGGGCCTATATCTCCCACTTCATCCACTCGCCCTTTTACGTCTATGCCTATGCCTTCGGCGATTGCCTGGTCAACGCCCTCTACGCCGCCTATCTGGAAAAACCCAAAGGCTTTCCGGAGAAATATTTCGCCATGCTCGAGGCCGGTGGCACGCTCCACCACAAGGAGCTTCTCGCCCCCTTCGGCCTGGATGCGACAGCCCCCGCCTTCTGGCAAAAAGGCCTCAACGTCATCTCCGGCTTTATTGATGAGCTTGAAACGCTCTGAGGCGGAAATCCTGCATGCCCTGCTTCGCCGCGTCGGCGGGCAGGGAGGCATGGGCGATCGCCTCGCATGCGCCTGCGCCGGGGTCATGTAATTCCTGCGCAATGGCCAGCACGGCATGAAAGCGATTGATGGCCGCCATCGTCTTGGGCGTGATGCCCTGCTGCGCAATGGCCGCCATCACGCCGCTGCGCCATTCGGCCAATGTCAGGCTGGCGGGGTATTCATCCGTCTGCGGGGGCAGTGGGTTGTGCAGCACGCCGGGGTGGGCAGTCTGCTGCAGCGTCACATCCAGCACGTCATGCAACACCAGCAAGCGCATGGAAACGGGCGATAAGGCGCATTCGATGCTGCGGCGGCTGTGCAGCTTCACATCCGCAATCCGTGCCGCACCGGCCTGCGGCGCCCCAAGCAACGCGCGAAAGCGCGCGGGCTCAATGCGCGCTTCTTCATAGGTCTCGCGAATCGCCGCCGCCATCCAGTCTTCCACAGCAATGATGCTGTCACTCCACGCATCGCCGGTAATCAGGCCGATATCCGGCATGCCGTCCGCATCCAGCATGTCGCGCGTCACCAGCATCATCGGCGTTTCCGGGTGGCGTGATTTCAGGAAGGCCAGCGTCGCCTCGTCAAAATCATTCTGCCGCAGCGCATCCAGCCATTGCACTTCTTCATGCGTGAGTTTCGCCTCATCCTGTCCAAGCAGTTTATCGACAAGCGATGCGTCCATGCCGCATTCCCGCAGCCATGCCGCCAGCGCATCCTGCGTCACATGCTCCATCAAAAACCCGATAAGGCGATCCGGCTTATTCAGCGGCGCGGAAGCCACCTTCCACCCATCCGCCCCGTGCCGCAGCAGGTATAAGTTGACTGATCCCGCCGCCAGCGCGGGCAATTGGGGCGAATCGGTTCCCGTGTAATGCTTCACCGTCGTGGCATAACGGAAATGTCCTGTATCGCGGTCCTCGCTGTAAACCAGCCCGCCCACCTGGCGGTGCTGATAGCCCGCCTGGCGCAGCAGAGACGTCGCGTCGGTCAGAAAATCATTTTCGGTCATGACATGCATCATGCCCTTATACAGCATGATGGCATGACGGTTTCATGAAATTTAGGGGAGAATGCGTGTTACTTCCGGGATAACCAGCAGTTTTTCCGCTTTGGCAGCCCTCGCCAGCGCGTCATGCTTCGGCTCCTCCACATCCAAGGTGCCGCCTTTGATGGGCAGCAGCACTGCGGCCAGCGGGTCGTGCACCGCATGGCCAAGCTGGAGCATGGCATTAAAGCGATTGGCCGCGGCAAGGGTTTCGTTCGTTACACCGACGATGCGAATGGCCGTTTCCACACGCTCCCGCCATTGCCGGAGGTTCAGGACAACGGGCTCTTCCCGCGCTTCGTCGGTAGCGTCATCTTCCACTTCTTCGCTGGCCATTCCCAGGCGCAATCCTTCTTCCATGCAGAGCATGATGAGCTTCTCGTGCCGAAGCGGCCCGTTGGCATCCAGGCTGCGTTTGCTGTGAATCGCCACATCAAATTCGCCCATCTGTTTTCCAAGATGGATGGAATCCAGCTCCACCCCGGCTTCTTCCCGGCTCTCACGAATGGCGGCCGCCCGCCATGGCTCAACCTTGACATTATCATTGCCGCAAACAGCCATGAGCGCAGCTAAATAACGCCTGTCCGTTTCGCGTGAGCCGCCGCGCGCAGTCCTGAGGTCAGGCACCAGCTCATCGATCATGGTTTCCTTCCAGCCCAGCACATGCTTCAGGAATTTGCGTTGCTCCTCAGGTTTGTTCAGCGGGCCTTTGAGGAAAACGGGCGCCTCGATCCAGGCAAAAAGCTTGTCGTTTTCATGTTCCAGGCTGAAAGCATCTCCAAATATCGGCCGAAGATAATCCTCCAGATGGGTCCAATATTCATCTGCCGGCAAGTCATTAGCCTCGCGGAGGTTCCAGTAATGCAGCTGTTCAAGCAGCCTTTCCGCTTTTTTGTAGGTGCTCACATTCACACGAATGCCATTGGGCACATTCAGCCACACATCCTGGGTTCCCGCGGCAAAACTCGGAAGCCCCTCAACATCGCTGTAGGATTTCAGGATAAGCGCGTAATCATAACCATCCGGGTTAGGCTGATAAGCCATCAACTCCACGGGCGCATTATTATGCCCGGCATCGTCAATTGCGGCTTCAGCCAGGCTTTCCAGGCCTTGCCTTTGCTGAATAAGTGCATCAAGATTATGTTTTGTCATTCCAGCCAATCCCAGTTTATGAACACCACTCCCCCTGACCTAAGCGCGCCCAATTGGCTTGAGCCATGGCTGAAGAAAGAGGGGCCCGTGTCTGTCGCACGGTTTATGGAGGCGGCACTTTTACACCCGGAACATGGCTATTACAACAGGCAATCCGTGTTCGGTTCCGGGGGCGATTTCATCACATCCCCCGACATTTCCCAGCTTTTTGGCGAGATGCTCGGCATCTGGGTGGCGGACCGCTGGCAGGCCATGGGCAGTCCTGCCCAATGGCAATTGGTTGAACTCGGCCCCGGCCGCGGCACCATGATGGCCGACCTGCTGCGCAGCCTGAACGCACTGGAGCGCGCGATGCCCGGTTTAATGAAAGGGCTCTCGGTACGGCTGGTGGAAGCCAGCCCGGCCCGGCAGCGGGAGCAGCAAACAGCCCTGGCGGCACATGCCCCCATCACTCAATGGCCGGATGAACTGCCGTCCATCGACCGTCCCACCATCCTGGTCGCCAACGAATTTCTGGATGCCCTGCCGATCGAGCAATATCAGCTGATGGAAGGTGGCTGGCATCAGCGCATGGTCGCGCTGGACCAGAATGGCGCCGCTCATTTTACCCTGGCCGATACGGCCGGTCCGTTACCCTGGGTGGAAACGCCGCAACAGGCCTTGCCCGGTTTGATGGCCGAACATTGCCCCGCCGCGCATGAACTGGTGCGCCACCTGGCCGAAGCCAGCCTCACACAACCGCTCTCGGCGCTTTTCATCGACTACGGCTATGCCAATGGCGAAATGGGCGACACGCTTCAAGCTGTGCGGCAGCACCGCTATGCCGATATCCTCGCCACGGCGGGGGAGGCCGACCTCACCGCGCATGTGGATTTTCTCCGTCTGCTGCAAACGGCGCAGGCTGCCGGTGCCGCCTCCTTTGGCGCCGCCATGCAGGGTGCCTTTCTCACCCGCATGGGCATCGGCGAACGCGCCGCCATGCTGGCAGCCAAGGCGGATGATGCCGCCCGCACGGCCATCGCCCGGGCGGTGGAGCGTCTCATCTCGCCCGATGCCATGGGCGAACTCTTTAAGGCCCTGGCCATTCAGTCGCCACACTTGCCCCCGCCCGCCGGGTTCTTATAATAACCAAAGCGCCCTGGCCTGTTTGAAGGCAGGGCAAATCAGAAAAGACATCCATGACCGAAACCATCGCCATCCCCTCCGTCCAGTCCGATCACCTGCTGCTTAAAGGCATCTCGCATGGCTTCTTCGGCCGCCGTGGCGGTGTGAGCGAAGGCGTGCACGCCACGCTCAACTGTGCGCTCGGCTCGCAGGATGCACGCCCCAGCGTACTGGCCAACCGCGCGCTGGTGGCACAATCCATCGGCGCCGCGCCGGAGCGGCTTATCACGCTCAAACAGATTCACAGCCCCACCTGCCATATCATTGCCGGTGAAGAGGATTTCGATACCGTCTATTACAGCGAAGGCGATGCAATGGTCACGAAGCTGCCCGGCATCGCGCTCGGCATTTTAACGGCCGATTGCCCGCCCGTCCTTTTCGCCGACCCTGCCTCAGGTGTCATCGGTGCCGCCCATGCGGGTTGGAAAGGCGCCTTCACCGGCGTGCTGCTCTCCACCATCGTCGCCATGGAATCCCTCGGCGCCAGCAGGCACAACATCCGCGCCAGCATCGGTCCCTGTATCGCGCAGTCATCCTATGAAGTGGACGACGCCTTCCGTCAGCGTTTTCTGGATCAGAAACCCACCAACGCGCAATTCTTCACACCCGGCAAACCCGGCCACCATCAGTTTGACCTTAAGGGCTACAACCGCCACCAATTGCAGACAAGCGGCATCCGACAGATCGACATCCTGCCGGACGACACCTACGCCGACGAGCAGGGCTATTTCAGCTTCCGCCGCACAACGCACCGTAACGAACCGGATTACGGCCGCCAGCTCTCCGTCATCATGAGGCAGGGATGAAACTGACCATCCGCACCATCGCCATGCAGGATGTCGCGGCCGTGGCGCGCATGGCGCAGCGGCTTGCCGCCAGCGAAGGTGAAGGCAGAACGGAATTTAACGAAGAAGCCATCCGGCGCGATGTGCTGTGCCAGCACCCGCATTGCGTCATCTGGGTGGCGGAAGCCGGGGGCCAGCCCGTTGCTTTCCTGATGGCCTATCCGGGTTACGACATGCTCTCCGCCAGCACGGGTTGGCATCTGGGCGATCTTTGGGTGGAGCCGGGCTTTCGCCGCCAGGGCATTGCCACGCAGCTCGTCCTGGCGCTCGCGGCACAGGCGAAAGACCATGGCAGCCGCTGGATCAGCCTCACACGCCTAAAGCAAAATCACGAAGCCAAGGAATTTTACACCAAGCTCGGCTTTTTCGAACGCTGGGACGTCTGCTTCCATGCCGCCGGTGGCGATGCCTTCCTGTCATTGGCCAATGCATCCGGCGGCATGCAGGCGATGCTGCTATGAACGCCGAAACGCAAGTCCCCACGCCCTGCGTGAAAGTGTGCAAGCTTGATCCCGACACGGGCTACTGCCTCGGCTGCTTCCGCACGCGGGAGGAGGTTGCCAATTGGCTGACCATGACGGACGATGAAAAACGCGCCGTCTGGGCAAGCTTTGAAGCGCGGCAGGAAGAGATGCTGCGCAGCCTGAGGGGAGAAGCATAATGCAAGTGGTGCTCATCGGTTTCGGCAATATGGGCCGCGCGCTGGCATCGGGCTGGCTCTCATCGCTTGCGGATGCGACCATCCACGCGGTGGACCCCCACGCCCAGCCGATGGACGGCATCCACCTGCATAAAGACCTGTCCGGCCTTCCATCCTCCCTCACGCCCGATGCCGTCATCCTTGCCGTTAAACCGCAACAGATGACCCACGTTCTTCCACTTCTTGCGGAGCAGCCCTGGATGAAGGCCTCGCTTCTTCTCTCCATCGCCGCGGGCACGCGCATCACCACATTCCAGCATGCGCTCGGCGAATCACAGCCCGTCATCCGCGCCATGCCCAACACACCCGCGTTGATTGGCCAGGGCATGACGGGCCTGGTGGCGAACCGCACCGCAACAGCCGCCCAGCGCCACCTTGCCGAAACGCTGATGCAGTCCGTCGGCAAAACCCTCTGGCTGGAGGATGAAAGCCAGATGGACGCCTACACCGCACTCGCCGGCAGCGGCCCCGCCTATCTGTTTTATTTCATCGAATGCCTCACCGAGGCGGGCGTGGCCCAAGGCCTTTCCTCCGAGGTCGCACGCGTAGCCGCCATCCAGACCATGCTCGGCGCCTCCATGCTTGCCGCGGCATCCACCGACGATGTTGCCACCCTGCGTGCGCGCGTCACCAGCCCCGGCGGCACCACGGCCGCCGCGCTTGAGGTGTTCATGGCGCCATCAGGCATGAAGCCGTTGGTGAAGCAGGGGATCCTGCAGGCCACCCAGCGTGGAAAGGAACTGGGCAAATAAACGTCAAAGCCGCCGGATGATGGCCCCAATCGGCGTGATTTTTTGAAGCAGCCTGGCAACGCCGTGCTGGAGGCTGCGCATGAAGGGCGCATACAGCACCAGAGGCATGGCCACCAGCGCAATGGCAACCGACCCCACCGCGATATCCGTAAACCAGTGCGCCCCGCTGAACAGGCGCGGCAGGCAGAACAGCACCGCAAGCAGGGTGGTCGGCCTTCCATAAACACGCCCCATTTTCGCTACCGCAAACCAGGCGAACATCAGCAGCACCGCCGCATGGTCACCGGGAAAGCTGCCTTCCGAACTATCTTTCGGCATGGCCCAGGGCTGTAGTTGCGACAGCTTGTAAACCGGCGTCAGCACCAGGCTCGGGCTCAGGCGCGACACATCCAGCGCCAGCCGCTGCGCCTGCATCACCACCAGCGCGAACAGAATCATGATGCCGCCCGCCGCCACACGCTCAAACCGTGCCTCGCCATCCGTGCTGCGCACCCATGCCACCAGCATGCCCACCATGATGAGCCCGACCACCACATCCGCCAGCCGGTTATTTGCCACCGCCAGGATGATCTGCAACGGCCCATGCGCCAGCAGCCCGTTCAAATGATAAAACACCACCCTGTCCGCCACGTCCCACAAGGCCCGCGTCTGCGGCCATACCAGCCAGCTCGCCACCAGCGCCGCCGCCAGCAGCCAGTAACCCATTAAGCGTACCATATTTGCCTCCTTACGCGGGACGCTGTCCCGCACCCTGCTAGGGGTCTAGACCCCTAGAACCCCATTATTTCTTTAGCGGCCCCATGTGTGGGGCCGCTAAAGAAATCCCGGGATCCAAGGGCCTAGGCCCTTGGTGGGGTGGGTGGGGGCAACGCCCCCGCGTCAGGCCGCAAGCAAGGAGCGTAACGGCGTCTGGCTGCGTGCACCGATATGGGTGATGATATGGCCTGCGAGTTTGGAGCCGAGCGTTCCGGCTTCCTCCAGCGACATGCCGTGCGTCAGTCCGTAGAGCACGCCGCTGGCATAAAGGTCGCCCGCGCCGGTCGTGTCCACCACGGGACCCGCGGTGATGGCGGGGATGACCACCTCATCGCGCCCGCGCACCAGCACGGATCCTTTTTCGCTGCGGGTGATGGCGGCCATGTGCACCCATTCGCGCAATTTGTTTTTGCCTGCATCGAAGTCGCTTTCGCCGGTCAGCGCTTCCAGTTCGCTTTCATTGGCAAACAGCCAGTCCACGCTGCTTTTGATGAGATCCATGAAGGAGGCGTGGTGGCGTTCCACGCAAAACCGGTCGGAGAGGGTGAAGGCCACGATCGTCTCATGTTTCTGCGCCAGCGCGATGGCCGCGCGCAGCGATTCGATCGTGTTCGGGTCGTCCCACAGATAGCCTTCCACATACAGCACCTTGGCGCGTTTGATGAGCTCCTCGTCCATGTCCGCCACGCTAAGGAGGTTGCTGGCGCCGATGAAGGTGTTCATGGTGCGTTGCGCATCGGGTGTGACGAGGATCATGCACAGCGCCGTGCTTTTGCCGCTCGTGGCGGCGGGCGTGGAAAACTGTACGCCGATGCTGTTCATGTCGTGCCGGAAGATGGCGCCGAGCTGGTCCTCATACACTTTGCCGATGAAGCCCGCCTTGCCGCCCAGCTGCGCGATGCCCGCCAGGCTGTTGGCGGCGGAGCCGCCGCTGCATTCCATGCTGGTGCTCATGGCGGCATAGATGCTCTTGGCCCGTTCCTCGTCAATCAGGGTCATGGCGCCTTTGGCCATGCCATGCGTAATCAGAAAACCGTCATCGCAATTGGCCAGCACATCCACAATGGCATTGCCAATGCCCACTACGTCCAGATCTTTGTTCACGCATTTTCTCCTATTGTGTTGGCATATTGGTTGGCG
Source organism: bacterium (assembly GCA_016124905.1). Taxonomy (NCBI): domain Bacteria; species bacterium. The sequence continues at coordinate 5,169 of WGMV01000040.1, read as the reverse complement.
TTTTCCAGGTCGTCGGGTGTATCCACCGCCAGCGGGGCTTTTTCCACCGTGGCCACGTGGATGCGCATGCCCGCTTCCAGCGCGCGCAGCTGTTCCAGCTTCTCAATATGTTCCAGCGCGCTTGGCGGCAGTGCGACGAACCGCTCCAGCGCCGCGCGCCGGTAGGCATAAATGCCGATATGCTCCCAGCCCCAGATATCGCCCTTTTTATGCCCGTGCCCGCTGAAGGGCAGGGCGGCACGGCTGAAATAAAGCGCCCTTCCACCCGGTGCGGTATTTCCGGCGAACACGGCCTTAACGATATGATGCTTGTGCCATGCCCCCTCATGCGTGATAGGGCAGGCCAGGGTATTGATGTCGGCATCGGCCACGGCAGCCGCCTTTCGCACATCCTCCGGCGCAATAAAGGGAAGGTCGCCCTGAAGATTAACAATGACCTCGGCATCCCGGCCCTGCGCGAACTGCTGAAAGGCGTTCCATATGCGGTCCGTCCCGCTCGGCAGATCCGACGGCGTCATGATGGCCGTGCCTCCGGCCGTTTCGATGGCGGTTTTAATTCCCTCATGGTCGGTCGCCACCGCCACGGGGCCGATGCCCGCTTTCATGGCCTGATGCCATACCCTCACGACCATCGGCATACCGCCGATTTCCTTTAATGGCTTCCCCGGCAACCGGGCGGAAGCCATTCGGGCGGGAATGAGGATGCATGTTTTCATCGCCAAACAAACCTTAGTGGACAAACCATTGTAAACTTCGTACATAACTCGCAGCGTGTGGCTGGACAACTAACCCATTATAAGGGGGCTGCGTCACGCGCAAGCCTAACCGTTTAATTCCAAGCCTAACCCTTTAGGTGCTCGCCCATGAACTCGTTCGAATTGAATAAGATTGCCGCCGCCATCCTTCTTTCCGGCCTTATCGCCATGATCGTCGGTACCGTCACCGGCGCATTGTACGACCCCCATCACGATGCGACCAAGCGCGGCTTCAAGGTGGAAGTGGCGGAAGAGGAAACGGGCGCTGCCGTCGCCGCCGAACCCGCCAAACCTGAAGTGCTGGATGTGAAGGCCCTGATGGCCGCCGCCGATGCCAAGCGCGGCGAAGCGGTAGTAAAAAAATGCGCCGCCTGCCACGATTTCACCAAGGGCGGCCCAAACCGCGTCGGCCCGAATCTCTACGGCATCGTCGGCAACAAGAAAGCCCATGCGGCTGACTTCGCTTACTCCAAGGCCATGCAGGAAAAAGGCGGCACCTGGACCGAGGAAGACCTGCTGCACTTCCTGAAAAAGCCGAAGGATTTCGTGCCGGGCACCAAAATGTCCTTCGCGGGCATTGCCAAACCGGAAGAACGCGCCGACCTGGTGGCGTATCTGAGCACGCTGAAATAAGCCTTTCTCTTTTCGGAAAGCCCAACCCGCAGGATTTTTATGGAGCCCAACCTCACCCGCAAGCCTCTGGATAGCGGCGGCCGGTGTGAGGTTGGCGCAAAACCCGGTCGGCCGGAGCGGCGATCGCGGTTAAAGCATGCTGCTGCGCTGGCTCTGTCCTTCTGGGTGCTGGTTGTGGCACCCATCCACGCCCTGGCGCTGGATGAAGACCTCGACACGCTCGACGAGGTCCAGACCACCCACGGCATCACGCTGATGGACAAACTGAAATACCCCAAAGACTTCACCCATCTCGATTACGTCAACCCCGATGCCCCGAAGGGCGGATCGGTAAGGCTGGCCGCCATCGGCACCTTTGATAGCCTCAACCCTTTCATCCTGCGCGGCGTCGGCGCCAATTCCATCGGCCTGCTGTTCGACACGCTGCTGGATAATGTGGAAGATGAGGCCTCCAGCGAATACGGCCTGCTGGCGGAGTCTGTTCGTCGTCCCAAGGATAACCGCTGGGTGGAATATGTGCTGCGGCCGGAGGCGAAATTCCGCGACGGTTCTCCCGTCACCGCGGCCGATGTGGTCTGGACCTTTAACATGCTGCGCGAGAAGGGCCACCCCGTCTACCGCGCCTATTACCGCGACGTGGAAAAGGCCGAGGCGAAAGACGCCCGCACCGTGCGCTTTACCTTCAAACATGGCGACAACCGCGAGCTGGCCCTCATCCTCGGCCAGTTCCCGATTACCTCTAAAGCCTTTTACGAAAAGCACGACGTCACCCAGCCCGGCCTGCTCGCGCCCATGGGCAGCGGGCCTTACGAGGTGGCCGAGGCCATCCCCGGCAAAAGCATCCGCTACAAGCGCCGTGACGGTTACTGGGCAAAGAACCTGCCCATCAACCGCGGCCGCTATAATTTCGACACCATCCAGGTGGATTACTACCGCGACGAGACAGTGGCCATCGAAGCGCTGAAAGCCGGTGAATATGATTTCCGTCAGGAGAACATCGCCCGCCTCTGGGCCAAGGCCTACAACACCCCTGCGATTCAGAGCGGCAAACTGAAGAAGGAGGAAATCTCCCACAAAATCCCAACCGGCATGCAGGGTTTCATCTTCAACCTGCGCCGCGACAAGTTCAAAAACTGCCTGACACGGGAAGCCATCACGCTGGCATTCAACTTCGAATGGGCCAACAAAAATCTCTTTTACAGCGGCTACCATCGCAGCCTCAGCTATTTCAGCAATTCCGAGCTGGCCAGCAGCGGCCTTCCTTCCAATGACGAACTGAACCTGCTTAAGCGCTGGGAAAGCAAGCTGCCGCCGCAACTCTTCACCACGCCGTTTAGCCTGCCGGTCAATGAGGAACCCGGCGACATGCGCGCCAACCTCATTAAGGCGAAGGAGCTGCTCACCCGCGCGGGCTGGCTGGTGAAGAACGGCCAGCTGGTAGACGGCATGACCGGGGAGCCCTTCACCATCGAATTCCTCATCGACATGCCCTCCATGGAGCGCGTGCTGGCTTCCCTGGTGCAGAACCTCAAGCGCCTGGGCATCGACGCCCGCATCCGCCTGGTAGACGATGCGCAATTCCAGAAACGGCTGGAACAGTTCGATTTCGATATGGTGACCGATGTCATTCCCCAGTCCATGAGCCCTGGTAATGAGCAAATCGACTTCTGGCATTCCAGCAAGGCCAACGTGCAGGGCAGCCGCAACCTCGCCGGTCTGCAAAACCCTGCCGTGGATGCGCTGGTGGAATCCATTGTCTCCGCCCCTAACCGCACGGCCCTGGTCACCGCCACCCATGCGCTCGACCGCGTGCTACTGAACGAATACATCGCCATCCCCGGTTGGCACCTCAAGAGCTTCCGCATCATCTACTGGGATAAATTCGGCCGCCCCGACAAGCGCCCCGACTATGGCCTCGGCTTCCCTCACACCTGGTGGAGCAAATCCGCCGAGCCGGCAAAACACTAGGCTTTGTCATCAATTTTTCGCATTTCTGTCACGATTTGTTCCTCCTCGCCCATTAGCGTGAGCGCAGAAATTGGAGGATGAAATGACCACAGTTAAGCAAGCCACAGTTAAACAAGATGGTGTGTTCAGTACGGTAATCATTAGCCCGGGCTCATCCAATGTGGATGCAATGCTTGCGGATTATGCGGCGCAGGCCATTCCGTTGGTGGCAAATGGCTACCCGGCACAGCAAGATGAATTGATCCTCACCGGGCTTAACCTGGAGGGGGCCGCCACAATGGCGCATCAATGGAACATCGAGGACGGATCTCAAGGCGATTTGATCATCGTGGATCATACGGACACAACGCAGCAGGAAGCCATGGCCGTTCCTGTCTACACCGCCGTTTAGCGCGGCTATATCGCAAACGCCGACGGGCAATAATCCGCAATCGCGCATTCCGCGCATTTCGGCGCCCGCGCCTTGCACACATAGCGCCCGTGCAAAATCAGCCAGTAGTGCGCATGCTGCATCCATTTCTCCGGGATCACTTTCAGCAGGTCCTGTTCCACCGCCTCGGGTGTTTTTCCACGGCTGAAGCCCAGCCGGTGCGCCAGGCGGAACACATGCGTATCCACCGCCATGGTCGGCTGGCCGAAGGCGCAGTTGAGGATCACATTGGCCGTCTTGCGGCCCACGCCGGGCAGGCGCATCAGGTCCTCATGCTTATCCGGCACACGGCTGCCATATTCCTCCACCAGCATGCGCGAAAGCGCGATCACGTTCTTCGCCTTGGCCTTATACAGGCCGATGGTCTTGATATAGCCCTCCAGCCGCTCCACCCCGAGCGCGGCCATCTTTTCCGGCGTGTTGGCAATGGTAAACAGGGCAGGGGTTGCCTTGTTCACGCCCGCATCCGTCGCCTGGGCGGAAAGCACCACCGCCACCAGCAGCGTAAAATGATTGGTAAAATGCAGTTCCGTCTCCGGATGCGGGTTCAGGCCGGATAAAATTGCAAAGATTTTATCCGCCCGCTTCTGCAATAAGGCATAGCTTTCCTTGGCCATTGTACCATCGTCGAACAGCTTGAAAACACTGGGCTCAAATAGATTTTGTGCACTGCACAAAAGCGCTTGACGAACCCATTTTCAGAGCGTATAAGGAAGTCAGTTAAGGTGCAAGCTGCGCCTTCTTTTGTATACCTATTGTTTTTTCCAAAGGGGTTTCCCATGGCTACCAACAAAACTGCCAACAATTTTGGCAATTTTCCCGATTACAGCAAAATGTTCGCTGAATTCCGTCTTCCGTCCGTAGATTTCACCAGCTTTTTCAACATCCAGCGCCGCAACATGGAAGCCTTCTCCGCTGCCCATCAGGTTCTGGCTGAAAGCTTCCAGGCTCTGTCCCGCCGCCAGGCTGAACTGATGCAGGAGCAACTCGAAGGCGTGCTGAAAAACGCCAAAGACGTGCTCGGTGCCGGTTCTCCGGAAGCCGGTGCTGCCAAGCAGGCCGACTATGCTAAACATTGGATGGCCAATTCCTTCAACAACTTCCGCGAACTGGCCGAAATGGCCTCCAAATCCAACGTGGAAGTGCTGGACGTCATCAGCAACCGCGTGGTGAAGAACATTGAAGAGTTCGGCGAAGCCGTCAAGAAAGCTGCTTAATCGCGCTTTTGATTCTGTCAAAAGGCCCGGGCATTGCCCCGGGCCTTTTTTCTTGCCAAAACGCTTTGACAAGCGCGTTCTGGCAGCGTATGTAGGCCCCTCTGAATTTCCTCGCCATGGCGAGGGCATGTAGCTCAGGTGGTTAGAGCGCACGCCTGATAAGCGT
>WGMV01000039.1 GCA_016124905.1 bacterium | reverse complement strand
ATCCCGGCTGCCACAAACACGCTTGCCAGAAACACCAGTATGGACGATGTCGCCATCCAGCCGAACAACACGGCAAGCAATTTGCCTTCCCGGGGCTGTTTTTTACCCCAGCTCCCGCCCGTCATCGTCTGGCGCAGGTTATACAGCACGCGTTTGACGAATGGCGCCAGCCTGCGCCTCAACTTTAATTTCTGGCTCTTGCTGCGCTCAACAAACTTGCGGACGAACAGGCTCATGCGGATAAGCGCGGGCACGGCGCGCGTGGTCATCAGCTCCACATGCCTGCCGTCGATGTGATGATCCTCCAGCAATGCACGCACATTGCCTTCCAGCCATTTGGGGCAGGCAATCACCAGCTTGACCCGGTCATCGGCAATGGCGGCTTTCATGATAAAACCCAGCAAACGGCTGATGCCCTCCTTGCGAAGGGAGACTTCCGGCGGGTAACCGAGGAAAATGCCGATACGCTTCATCCACGCCCCCGTTTGGATTTACTGGCCCGTTTTTTGTCAGGGGACGGCTTACCGGCTTTCTGCTCGGGCGGCACGGCCATCACCTCGCGGTAACGCTCCACCGCCGCTTCCACCGTTCCGTCAAAAATCACCTGCCCCTTATGCACCACCACGCCTCGGTTGCACAACATGCTGACCGCCTCCATGTCATGCGAGGCCAGCACCATGATCTCTGCCGTATGGATCAGCTCCTGCATCCGCCGTTTGGCTTTTTCCTTGAATTTCACATCCCCCGCGCCGATCACTTCGTCCAGCAGCAGGATATCCCCTTTGATGGCCGTAGAAATGGCGAATGCCAGCCGCACCATCATCCCGGCGGAGTAGGTCTTCACGGGGTAATCGATGAAATCCCCGAGATCGGCAAAGGCAACGATTTCTTCGCTCATGCTGGCGAGGTTCTTAGGCGTCTCCCCCAGCAGCAATCCGCGATACATGATATTCTCGCGCCCCGTGGCCTCCAGCTCAAACCCAAGCGTCAGCTCAAACAGCGCGCGCACATTGCCGCGGATGGTGCGCTTGCCACCGCTGATGGGGTAAAGCCCCGCCATGGTCTTCAGCAGCGTGCTTTTGCCCGCGCCATTATGCCCGAGCAGCGCTACCCGGTCGCCATGTTCAATGCGCAGGTTCACCTTGCGCAACGCATGGAAATCCTGCTGGTTTTTAGGGATGGAACGCGGGTTGAGCATGCGCAGCGCGAGCGTTTTCAACGACGTTTCGCGCCACGCCTTGGAGGAGTAGTGCACATCCACATCCTTCAATTCAATGATGCTGGAACGCGTTTTGGACATGCGAGCCTACAGGTAAAAAATGATTTTCTGTTCCACCCGGCGCAGGGTGATGAATGTCATGAGCCAGAGCAGCATGGCCGTGGCCAGCACAAAGCCGATATTGAAAAGGCTGGGAAACTCTCCGGCAAGCAGTGGCGCCCGCAGCAGCTGCAGCAGGTGATAGACCGGGTTCCATTCCAGCAGATAGCCAATACCCGCCTTCTCAAACATGCTGGCTTTCAGAAACACCGGCGAAACATAATAAACAATCTGCATCAGAATGCCGACCAGCTGCGTGAAATCGTAAAAATACGTGGCAATCACCGCGCAAAGCGACGCCAGCGGCCAGGCGATGAGAAAAAACATCACCATCGCCATGGGAATAAAAAGCCAGGAAATATTCAGATTCTCCGGATGAACCACCAGCGCCCAGCCGATCAGGCCGACGCTGGCCAGCATCAGGTTCACCAGCCCCGCCAGCGAATAACGCAGCGGATAAATCAGCACCGGGTGGGCGAATTGCTTGATGTAAGGCGCCGCCGTATAAAGGCATTTACAGCCCGTATTCACCGAGCCGGTCATATATTCCCACACCACCACGCCGGAAAAGATATAGAGCGCGTAATCCCCGATCGGCACCCCCATCAATTTGCCCATCACAAAAGCCAGCAGCATGGTCATGGCCAAAGGCTGGATGATGGACCACATCGGGCCGATCATCGAGCGGCGGTATTTGGTGCGCAGCTCGGCAGAGGTCAAATGCAGCCAGAAATAGCGCACCCCCCAGATACGTTGCATGTAGTCGATTTCGCGGATCATCTGCGCCCTATACCAGCCTTTGCGCAAGACCACAATCGGCCCGCTTATATTTAGTGAAACACACCCTATCCCTGGCGGCGAAGCCCTGCTTCGGCCCGCTGGAAATAACCTGCCACCTGTGCGCAGATTTCAGCCACATCCGCTTTGGCAAGCGCCGGGTAGCTGGGCAGGTTGACGCCACGCGCGCCAAGGCTGGTGGCCACGGGGAAACCCTCTTGCGTTAACCCTTCAAACATGGGGAAAATGTGGGACGGGTAGAAAAGCGGACGCGTTTCCACCCCCTGCGCCGCCAAGTGCTCGCGCAGCGGGTCGCGGTCTTCCGCGTCATTCACCATGATGGAACACATCCAGTAGGAATGCCTGGTCCCCGGCGCCTCGGCATGCACGCTCACCGGCAGGCCCTTCAGCCCCTCGCGGTACCATTCGGCCAGTTCGCGCTTCTTGGCAATGGTGGCTTCCGCCCTCTCCAGCTGGGCGCAGCCGATGGCGGCCTGGATGTTGGTCATGCGGTAATTATAGGCCACGATATCGTGCCAATACTGGCGCGTGGCGCTCACGCCCTGATTTTTCAGGTGCGCCGCGCGTTTATAGGCCGCCTCGTCCTTGAAGGTCACCATCCCGCCCTCACCGGTGGTGATGGTCTTGTTGCCGAAAAAGCTGAACGTACCGGCATCGCCGAACGTCCCCACATGCCTGCCCTTGTAGAGCGTGCCGAAGGCCTCGGCGCAATCCTCCACCAGCAGCAGCTTGTGCTTCTGGCAAATCGCCATGATGGCATCCATGTCGCAGGCCTGACCGTAGAGATGCACCACCATCACCGCCTTGGTCTTCGGTGTGATGCGCTTTTCGATATCCGCCGGGTCCAGCTGCCAGTAGGTGGGCTCGGATTCCGCGAATACCGGCACCGCCCCCGCCTGCACGATGGTGTTGACCGAGGCCACATAGGTCAGCGTCGGCACGATCACCTCATCGCCCTTGCCGATCCCCAGCGCCTCCAGCGCCAGATGGATGGCCACCGTGCCGTTATGCACGCTGGTGGCATAAGCCGCGCCCGTAAACTCAGCGAAACCCTTCTCAAACCGGTTGATGAACTCGCCTTTGGAGGAAATCCAGGTCGTGTCCAGGCACTGGTTCACATAGGCCTTTTCATTGCCATCCAGGCTCGGCTGATAAACGGGGTAACGCAGCGCCATAACCGGCCTATTCGTTGTAGTTGAAGTATTTATAGCCATGTTTCTTCACCAGCGCGTCGCGCTCGGCCAGCTTCATATCCTCGCGCATCATCTCCTCCACCAGCTCGCTGAAGGTGATCTTGGGCGACCAGCCAAGCTTCTGCTTGGCCTTGGTGGCATCCCCCAGCAGCGTGTCCACCTCGGCGGGGCGGAAATAGCGCGGGTCCACAGCCACGATGCATTTGCCGGTGGCGGCGTCATAGCCCTTTTCGTCAACGCCTTCGCCCTGCCAGTCCACCTGGATGCCGATTTCCTTGGCGGCCACACTCACGAACTCGCGCACGCTGTGCTGCTCACCGGTGGCGATCACATAATCCTCGGCCTGCTGCTGCTGGAGCATCAGCCACTGCATTTCCACATAATCCTTCGCATGGCCCCAGTCGCGGAGCGAGGACATGTTGCCCAGATACAGCCGCTCCTGCATGCCGAGCTTGATGCGCGCCAGCGCGCGGGTGATCTTGCGGGTCACGAAGGTCTCGCCGCGAATGGGGGACTCGTGGTTGAAGAGAATGCCGTTGCAGGCATAAATGCCGTAAGCCTCGCGGTAATTCACCGTGATCCAGTAGGCATAAAGCTTGGCCACCGCGTAAGGCGAGCGCGGGTAGAAGGGCGTCGTCTCCTTCTGCGGGATTTCCTGCACCAGACCATAAAGTTCGGAGGTCGAAGCCTGATAGAACTTCACCTTTTTTTCCATTTTCAGGATGCGGATAGCCTCCAGAATGCGCAGCGCCCCCAGACCATCGGCATTGGCGGTGAATTCCGGCTCCTCGAAGGATACGGCCACATGGCTCTGCGCGGCGAGGTTATAGATCTCGTCCGGCTGCACCTGCTGAATGACACGGATCAGGCTCAGGCTATCCGTCATATCCCCGTAATGCAGAAAGAAATTGCACCCTGCTACGTGCGGGTCCTGATAGAGATGATCGATACGGTCGGTATTGAACAGCGACACCCGGCGCTTGATGCCATGCACCTCATAGCCCTTCTGCAGCAGGAATTCAGCGAGATACGCCCCGTCCTGCCCCGTGATGCCGGTGATAAGTGCAACTTTTTTGCTCATGGCCGTTCCTAAACCGCTTTTGTTCCAGATTTAAAGACAGCTTAGGTAAACAAAACTAAGGCTGGTGACAACCGTTAATGCAGAAGGCTTGTGGAATACCCGTTTTCGTTCAGAATTGCGCTAGGCTGAGCCGACAAGACCGCAAAAAGCGGCTTGGACGCGTAGCGCCAGCAGGGTGAGTTTCGTTAAAACGAAACGAATCAAAATAGATGGTTCATGAACACCAAAGCGGAGCGTACTTCAGTACGTGACATCGGAGCACAATAAACCAGCTATTCGCAGGCCAGCCTAGTAGCAATGATGAGCGGAAACTAGGCGACGCGGCCGTATACATCCTGGAAGCGAACAATATCGTCTTCTCCCAGATAAGCCCCGCATTGCACTTCAATGATGACAAGGTCTTCCGTGCCGGGGTTTTCCAGGCGGTGCTTATTACCGGCCGGAATGAAGGTAGACTGGCTCTGGCCGATGACCAGTTCCTGCTCGCCATTCACCACATGGGCCGTGCCTTTGATGACCACCCAATGCTCGCTGCGGTGATGATGCATCTGCAGCGACAGCGAAGCACCCGGCTTCACCACGATGCGCTTGGTCTTGAAACCCGGTCCTTCTTCCAGAATCGTATAGGTCCCCCACGGGCGATGCACGGTGTTGTGCAGCTTATACACCTCGTGGTTGGCCGCCTTCAGCTCACCCACAATGTTCTTCACATCCTGGCTGCGCTCACGCGTCGTCACCAGCAATGCATCATCCGTGTCCACGATCACCAGGTCCTGCACGCCGATGACACCCACCACGCGGTTATCGCTGCGCACATGGCAATTATCGGCATCCTGCAGAATCACGTGGCCGGTGGTGGTATTGCCGCGCGCATCCGCCTGCCCAACTTCGTCAGAGGCCGCCAGCCCGGCCACGGCATCCCATGATCCCACATCGCTCCAGCCGATGCTGGCGGCCACCACGGCCACGTTCGGGGCCTTTTCCATGATGGCATAATCGATGGAAATATTCGGCACACGGGCAAAATTGTCCGAATCCAGCGAAAGGCGGGTATCGTCGCCCTCGGGCATGGCGGCCTTCACGGCTTGCAGCACCTCCGGCGCATATCGCTCAAACGCTTCCAGTATGCTGTCAGCCTTGAAGCAGAACATGCCGGAATTCCACAGGAATTTACCATTGGACAAATACCGCTCGGCCATTTCCTTATTGGGTTTTTCCACGAAACGCTTGGCGCGAAAGCTGCCTTCCTCGCGCAGCGGGCGCTCATCGTCGCACTCAATATAGCCATAGCCCGTTTCCGCATGAGACGGCGTGATGCCGAACGTCACCAGATGGCCCGAACTGGCCAGGCTCACCGCGCGTGACACGGCATTGCCGAATTCCAGCGGCTTGGTAATCACATGGTCCGCCGCCAGCACCAGCATGATGGCGTCCTCGCCCACTGCGCGGGAAAGCGCCAGTGCGGCGGCAGCCACCGCAGGCGCGGTGTTGCGCCCGGTCGGCTCCAGCAGGTAGCGGATCGGCATTTTGGAAGGATTTACCGTGGCGAATTCATCGGCGCTTTTGAAATAATGCTCTTTATTGGTCACCGTCAGCACCTGCTCGGCCCCCGGTAGCGCGGCGGCGCGCATAAAGGTCTGCTGCAGCAGGCTGTGCGGACCATTGAGTTTCATGAAAGGTTTGGGATGCGCCTCGCGCGAAACCGGCCAGAGCCGGGTTCCCGCCCCGCCGGACATGATGACGGGATAAATGACGGGCAGAAGTTGCATGGGCACTCCCTGATTTTGCCTGATATTGGGCTGCCTTTATACGGGTTTTTCTTCGCAAATGCAAACAACTATCCCATCTTTAATAGAAGTTTCATATTGAAGCATAACCAAAAGTTGAGAAAATAAATACGATTATAGAGGCGTTTGCCGCTTGCTTCTTCAAGCGTTTAAGCGGTTTTGCCGTAAAGGTCGTATTCGCTGCTGCGGCTGATGGAGACCGGCACGATCATGCCCGGCTTCAGCGCCCTGCCCGCCTTCACATGCACCACACCGTCGATCTCCGGCGCGTCGAACTGGCTGCGCCCCTTGGCGGTGCCGTCGGCATGCACCTCGTCGATGATCACCGGCAATGTCTTGCCGATATGCCGCTCCAGCCGTTTCGCGCTGATGGCCTGCTGCACCTGCATGCAGCGGTGCCAGCGGGCTTCCTGCACGTCCGGCGGCACGTGGCCTTCCAGCGCATTGGCGGCCGCACCCTGCACCGGTTCGTACTTGAAGCAGCCGGCGCGGTCGATCTGCACCTCTTCCAACCAGTCGGTCAGGATATCCATATCCTCTTCCGTCTCACCGGGAAACCCGACGATAAAGGTGGAGCGAATCGCCAGATCGGGGCAGATATCGCGCCATTTCTTGATGCGCTCCAGTGTCTTTTCCTGGCTGGCCGGGCGGCGCATGGCCTTCAACACATTCGGGCTGGCATGCTGGAAAGGAATGTCGATGTAAGGCAGAATCTTGCCCTCGGCCATCAGCTCAATCACCGCATCCACATGCGGATAGGGGTAGACATAATGCATGCGCACCCACACGCCGAGCTCACCCAAAGCCTGGGACAGGTCAAGGAATTTGGCCTTCACGCTGCGGTCTTTCCACATGCTTTCGGCATATTTGATGTCGACACCGTAAGCCGAGGTATCCTGCGAAATCACGAGGATTTCCTTCACCCCCGCGCCCACCAGCTTCTCTGCCTCGCGCAGAACATCTCCCACCGGACGGCTCACCAGGTCGCCACGCAAAGCCGGGATGATGCAGAAGCTGCAGCGGTTGTTACAGCCTTCGGAAATCTTGAGGTAGGCATAATGCCGCGGCGTCAGCTTCACTCCTTGCGGCGGCAGCAGGTCCAGATACGGATCGTGCGAAGGCGGCACGGCCTCATGCACGGCATTCACCACACTCTCATATTGCTGCGGCCCGGTAATGGCCAAAACATTGGGGTGACGCTCGCGAATCTTGTCCGGCTCGGCCCCCATGCAGCCGGTGACGATCACCTTGCCGTTGGCCTTCATCGCCTCGCCGATGGCATCCAGCGACTCCTCGCGGGCGGAATCCAGAAACCCGCAAGTATTCACCACCACCACGTCGGCATCGCCATATTCCTTGGTGAAACCGTAGCCTTCCGCGCGAAGCTGCGTCATGATGCGCTCGGAATCCACCAGCGCCTTGGGGCAGCCGAGGCTGACGAACCCGACTCTAGGCTGGGCGACTTTGGGTGATGCGTGGGTCATATGCGTATTCCTGATGAAACCGCGCATCTATCATGGGCTTATGACGGCGCGGTTACAGCACGGCCACATAGAAGCTTTTGCGCGATTTAGCAAGAATTGCGGCAAAACACTCCGCATCAGTGCTTGCGGATGCAACGCAAAACCCACTATGTAAATGCCATCCAATGACGAAAGCGAACGATGGAATCCGTTACCGAATTCTTCATGCACCTGGTGGAAAAGCTCGGCTATTTAGGCATTTTCATCGCCACTGCCGTGGAAAGCACCTTTGTGCCGCTTCCGGCTGAAATGACGCTGATTCCTGCGGGCATCCTGGCGGCCCACGGTAAAATGCATTATTGGCTCATCCTGCTTTCCAGCACGGCGGGGGTGATTGTCGGTTCGCTCGTCAATTACTGGCTGGGCCTGCGCTTCGGCCGCGCCCTCATCATCAAATACGGCAAATATGTGCTGATGAACGAGGAGTTCCTCGCCAAAACGGAAACCTTTTTTCAAAAACACGGCGCCTACGCCACATTCGGCGGCCGCCTGCTTCCGGGGCTACGCCATTACATCGCCTTCCCCGCCGGCATTGCGCGCATGAACCTCAAACGCTTCACCATCGCCACCTCGCTCGGCGGCGGCATCTGGATGTGGATTCTCCTTCAGCTCGGCTTCATGGCCGGCGTTAAAAACCCCGACGGCGTCGACACGCAAACCGTAGAGCAAATTATCCTCGGCCTTTCCGCGCTACTGGTACTCATGTATTTCGTAAAAGCTAAACTGCTGAAATAAAATACTTTATTTCGCTTGATTCGGGCACGCTTATGCGGATATCGGTTTCGCCTACGGAAATTTTATCCGTCCCGGCCTAAGGTGAAGGCTGATTCATCCACATGCACCCGCGCACATGAAAATGCTCAACAAAAAAAGCAATGCGTTCGTCGCCGCCTATACCCAGGGCGGCATCATGCCCTTATTGCTGTCTCCCGGTGGCAGGCTTTCACCGCTTGCTTGCCACAAAGCTGCATCCTTGTATGCTTGCAACGAAGAACTGGGGGCGCAGAGCGATGACACGCAAGGGGCTTATCTTATCGTTGTTTAACGTGATGCGGCTTGTTTGCCTGATGGCGCCGCTCACCGCCTGCATGGGCATTGATGATTACAAGGAAGTGGACGAAGACCCGGTCTATGACTGGATCGAGGATCGTTCTTGATTGGACACGCCGTGCTGGCCAAACTGTTCCGCTATTTCTTTCTGGCTGTTTTTTTCTATATCGGCGCCATCATGGCGCTAGGCGCGGTGTATCGTTTTATACCGCCGGTCTCCACGCTCATGCTTGGCCGTGCACTGACATTCCAAAGTTTTTATCGTGATTACACGCCGCTTTCCGGTATCAGCCGCAACCTGCAACGGGCCGTCATCGGCGCGGAGGACGGGCGCTTTTGCGAACATAAGGGGGTGGACTGGATTGCCTTGAACACCGTGATTGAAAACGCCGGCAAACGTGGGCCGAAGCGTGGCGCCTCCACCATTTCCATGCAGGTGGCCAAAAACCTGTTCCTCTGGCCCAGCCGTTCCTACACACGCAAGGCGCTGGAAATACCCATCGCCATGTATCTGGATTTCATCTGGCCCAAATCACGCATGATGGAAGTCTATCTTAACATCGCCGAATGGGGTGACGGCATTTTTGGCGCGGAAGCCGCCGCGCGCACCTATTTCGGCAAGAGCGCCGTTTCCCTCACCCCGGCCGAAGCCGCCTTAATGGCCGCCGCGCTGCCCAACCCCACCCGGCGCAACCCTGCCCATGCCCATGCGGGCCACAAACAATATGCCGTGCGCGTGCAGGGCCGCGCCAACAGGGGCGTCGATAGCTCCTGCCTGCGCTAACTCCCGCACTAACTCATGTAGCGCATCACCGCTTCATCCCAAAGGTCTTCATCCGCCAGCATCGGCTCAATCAGCCGGGCCGCTTCCTCACCGCAATGGGTCACCAGTTCCTCATGCTCCGGCAATTCCGCCATGCACAATTCGATCATTGCCAGCGGCGCTAGCGCAAATTCCTGCGCGCCGTAATGGTAGTTATAAGCCGCCAGTGCCAGAAGATTATCCCGCTGGTCCAGCACCGACTGCACCGCATAGCGTAGAATGGTGCGCTTGCGCTGCTGATATTCCTCAATCGAATCCAGCGCCGAGGCAGTTTCCATCAGATCTTCCAGCGGCGCGTGGGATTTGCGGACAATGCCAATCGTCTGCCCGTTGGTGGAGGCGATCACCTTCTGCAGCATCGGAGGATGAATGGCTGAATCCGTAATGCCATAAGCCGCCTGCTCACCGATAATGAGATGAAACAACAGATCGCCTTTATTAGAGACAGTTTCACCGGATTGCAGCGGGATATCATGGAGCATTGGGTACTGCGTCTTCTCACGCAGCTTGGTGATCAGGCGGTTAGCTTCCGTCGTCAAATCCTTCAGCTGTCCTGCATAGGTTTTGTCCTGCGACAGCAGGCTCCAGAATCCGTAATCGGGGTTCACTCCCTCCCCCGTGAAATAATCCGGATAATCCTTCATCACTTCCAGCTCATGCTGGTAGCCATGCCGGTTCATGTAACGCTTCACCAGCTGGCGGTATTCATGGTTGAGGCTGCCAAGCCGCTGCCACGGCTGGCTGATTTTCAGCGGCAATTCGTCCCTGTTCACCAGCGAGGTGATCTGCGCCGCCAGGCTGCGAAAAAACACATGAAACGATTCGCTCACCTGCAACAGCCCTAGCGGGCTGGCGGCCTGCCCCATTTCCGCATGACGCAGATAACTCTTTGAAAGGTTGGCGTAGGGATTGTTGTAAGGCTCTTCAAGCCGGTGCCCGATGAAATCCGGCTCAATGGGCTTAAGACGGCTGAAATCCATGAACACCTGGGCAAGCTGCATGATGGGCACATTCAAAATGGGCTGTTCATCCAGCTGGATGTTCGATTGCGGCAGGGTAGGTATCTTGGGCTTTATCTTGATGGTGGGCGGCTTGATGTAACGCTCCCACGCTTCCTGCCACCATTGGGGATGTTCCATCAGCCGTTCGATACATTGCCGTGCCTCGGTTGAAAGCGCATCATACGCTTCATCCTGTACCAGCGCCTCGGGCTTCACTCCCGCCGTCATCAGCCAGGCAAGCGGCGCCAGCGCATGCGGATGCTCGCGCTCCTGGTTATGGCAGGCCAGCACCATCAACAGCCATTGCTCTCGCACCAGCACATCGCGGATTATATCCAACTGCGCCTGGTAATCCGGCCAGAGCTGTTCCAGCTCCATCGCGCGCAGCGATTTGAAATGCTCCACCAGCATGCCGTGGCTCTTACTGTCAACATACGTGGTCTGTCCGGCATTACGCATCAGCGCCAGGCTCAGTTCGGGAGGATAGACCGCTGCATCCTTGATACCGTGCTCCGTATAGGAGGTAAGCAGCATAAGGTACAAAAGCCGGTTGTTATTATAATCGTTGCGGACATTGACCATCTCGCGCCCCCCCTTAAGCGGAATGGTGCCCTGCGTGTCGGAAATGTCACGCACCTCTTTTATCACCTTACCCAGCCGGTTACGCAAACGGCTCACCGTCTTGCGGTGCGGGTTGTCATTCTCCAGCAGCAAGGCCATGATATCGTCGCGTTGCGCCGCATACTTGGCGAATATCTCCGGGTAGTCATTCGCCAGTTCGCGTGCGCTGTAGCCTTTGCGGGCAGTATAGGCCGCATAGGCATCCGGCTCGCTTTCCGCCAGCTCTTCCATGCCGCCTCGCATCCCGGCACCGTACTGGGCGAACAGGCGGGGGTGCTTTTCCAGCAACTCATCCACCGAATCGCACTGATGCCGCTTGCAGTATTGGGTGATATGCTCCTGCCATTGCGCAAGCAGCTCATCCAGCTCCTGTATCAGCCCGGTAAAGCGCTCCGGCAGCCGTTCCTGGTCCACCTCCGCCCACATGGCGGTGGGAATGACACGAAAAAACCCATGCAGCGCCTCATTCACCGCCGCCATACCCTTAGCCGGCGATGTGTGGCCGCGTGCGGCATGCGGCATAAAACTGGGTGTGATCGCCGCACCCGCCTCATAAAACCCTTCATGGTCGGCCTGCGCGCCCAGCCAGATATCCCCCACACCATCAAGCGACATCATATCGCCCATCATGCGCACAAGCTGCATGATGGTTATGGGGTGAACGTGCTCTGGCTTGGCTTCGGTCATGATGCCTGTCTAATAAACCTGCATGACAATATGGTGAACCCGCAACGCCCGGCACGATATGCAAACCATGCCGCCAAAACAGCTAAAAATGCATAGCATGCCTTTGCATTTTAGGGCCATTTACGCTTGCATTTGCTTGGTTTCCAGCATTATGCTGCGCCGCACATAATTTAAAGATGAGGTGGCGGATGACGACGAAGCGCATGTCGATGTGGAGAAACTGGCGTTACGATTTGCCTGCGGCCCTGGTGGTTTTTCTTGTAGCGCTTCCTTTATGTCTTGGCATTGCATTGGCTTCGGGCGCATCTCCTCTTTCCGGCCTGATAGCGGGCATCGTCGGCGGTGTCGTGGTCGGCATTCTCAGCAAATCCCCCCTCAGCGTCAGCGGCCCGGCTGCGGGCCTCACGGTCATCGTACTGGCCGCCATTCAATCCCTGCCGAGCTACGAGGCATTCCTTCTGGCCGTATGCCTGGCGGGCGCCATACAGCTGGCCCTGGGTTATGCCCGCGCGGGCATCATTGGGGATTTTATACCTTCCTCGGTCATCAAGGGCATGCTCGCCGCCATTGGCATTATTCTTATTCTTAAGCAGGTGCCGCATGCGTTCGGTTACGATGCCGACTACGAGGGCGACCACGCATTCTTTCAGCATGACGGGCAGAACACCTTCTCCGCCCTGCTGGAAATGATCAACCACATTACCCCCGGCGCGGCCATTATTTCGCTCATCTCACTGGCTTTCCTCTTCACCTGGGACAACATCCAGCCGAAGCTCAACAACGCATTGCGTTACCTGCCCGGGCCGCTGGTGGTCGTGGGCTTTGGCGTGGCGGCGAATCTGGCCTTCCAGCGCTATGCTCCCGGCCTTGCCATCCAGCCGGAACATCTCGTGGCCGTACCGGTGGCGGATTCCGCCTCGGCCTTTTTCGCCCAGTTCTCCACGCCGGATTTCAGCATGATAGGCAATCCCGCCATCTGGTCCACCGCCGTCACGCTGGCGCTGGTCGCCAGTGTGGAAACGCTGTTGAGCATCGAGGCCATCGACAAGCTCGACCCATTCAAACGCATCACCCCCACCAACCGCGAGCTGAAGGCACAAGGCATCGGCAATATCGTCTCCGGCCTCATCGGCGGCTTGCCCATCACCTCGGTTATCGTCCGCAGTTCGGCGAACGTCTCTTCCGGCGGGCGCACTCGCATGTCTACCATCTGCCATGGCCTGCTGCTGTTGCTCTGCGTAATCAGCATTCCCACCCTGCTGAATCAGATTCCCCTGGCAGCCCTTGCCGCCGTGCTGATTGCGGTGGGTTACAAGCTTACCAAACCCGCCATCTTCATGCAGAAATTCGCCAAAGGCTGGGAACATTTCATTCCCTTCACCGCCACCATCCTGGCCATTCTCATGACCGATCTGCTGGTCGGCATTGGCGTGGGCATTGTGGTGGGCATGGGGTTTGTGATCGTCCAGAACTGGCGCGCGGCCATCGTCACCGTGACGGACGGCAACAAATACCACATCAGCTGCAAGAAGGACCTCTTCTTCATCCATAAATACGATCTCAAACAGACGCTCGACCGCATCCCCGAAGGCTCAAGCGTGCTGCTGGATTTCAGCAAAGTGAACTTTATTGACCTCGACAATGTCGAGATTATCCAGGATTTCATGACCGCCGCCCCTCACAAGGACATCGCGCTGACGGTCAAAAACCCCAATAAATCCTCCACCACCTTAAGCGAGCTGATCCATGAAGCGGCATGAACAATTACTGCTGGAGAACAAGGCCTGGGCGGCCGACCGTGTAGAGAAAAACCCGGAATTCTTCAAAAGCCTGGCAAAAACCCAGACGCCGGACTTCCTTTGGATTGGCTGCTCGGACAGCCGCGTCTCGCCTGACGAAATTACCCAGGCCGAACCTGGCAATATTTTCGTGCATCGCAACGTGGCCAACCTTGTAGTGCCGACCGACATCAACCTCCTCAGCATCGTGCAATATGCCGTTGAGGTTCTGAAGGTCAAACACATCATTATCTGCGGCCATCACGGCTGCGGCGGCGTGAAAGCCGCGATGGGAGATGAATCCTTCGGCCTGATCGACGAATGGCTTCGCCATATCAAGGAAGTCCACCGTCAGCACCGACAGGAAATCGACGCATTGCCGACCGAGGAAGCACGCCTCATCCGTCTCATCGAGCATAATGTCCGCGCACAGCTTATCAACCTTGCCCGATCCGGTATTATCCAGCGCGCATGGAAAGAACACAAACAACCGCTGCTCCATGGCTGGGTCTACAGCATGCAGGACGGCATCATCCAGCCGATTCTGGAACTCTCGCGCGATACGCCGCTTGATGCACCCCTGCCCAGCGCCTCACGACGCGCGGCATAACAAAAAAGGCCGCCCGCGAGGGGCGGCCTTCTGACTGCATGAACGCAGCTAACAAACCATCCTAGCGGTTACCGCCGGAAGAAGCCTGGCCACCTTTACGGCCTGCTTCAGCGGCACGCTGCGGGTTGTTTTTGAAGTTACCCGGGTTTTTCGAGCCGGATTTCTGACCTTGTTTGCTGCTGTTGTTTTGAGTATTCGTCATAACAAGTCTCCGTTGATTGGGTTAATGCGAGCCGGCGTGACCGCCCCGCTGAAACCCTTATCCTCCGGCCTTCGGCAAAAATCCCTACGGGCCATTCCGCCGGAATATAAAACCATCCTAAAGAGACGCAAACCGATTACTGATTTCCTGCAACCCAGTTATTGGCGGACATGAAACGGTCATCCAGCGTAAAGCCGCCGGTGCAATATTTCTCGCACCCTTTTGTGACCGTCTGCACATTCACTTCACCGCTTTTGGCGTCATAATCGAAGGTAAAATCCACGCCGCAGCCATCCTTGCCCTGCCAGTGCGCATGGCGTTCCTTGTCAATGGTCGCCACGGGCATATCCTTATTTGAAAACGGCTCCTCCGCCTTTTTGGCAGGCATGCTGCAATACACCTTGCTGCTGTCATCCAGGCTGTAACGGCTGAGGGAGAAGGCAAATTGCTTGGCCGTATGGCGGGTGATGGTTAGTTGCGCCTCATCCGCCGTTTTATAATTGGCGGTATAATTTTCCTCATCATACGTTTGAAGATCCACCAGCTGCTGACGATAGTCCCGCTCCACATCCTGCGCCAGGCATGCCACATCGCAACGTTTGCGGATAATGGCCATCCAATCCTTCTGCTGCCCTTTGAAAGCGGCTTTATCGAACAGCAGCGCGAGCTTCGCCTTATAAGCATTGCTGACATCTTCATCGAGCTTGGAGAGCGACGGATTGGAGCAAATGAGTTTTTCCAGCGGATGCGAAGCCTTGGCGCAATTAAAGCTGGCGGCTTCCGCCGAGGCTGCGCCCATCACGCGCATGGCGGCCAGCGCAGTCATTTTCAGCATAAGCATCTCCCTGTTCCTGCGCGCCAGTCTGGCTTGCAGAAGGGGAGCTGTCAATTAAGACTTGGGCTGGTTCTTCACCGAGGCTTCCAGCATATTCATGGCATCGCTCAACTGCTTGGCCATGGGAATGGACTGGGTCACGAATTTCTGTGTTTCACCGCCACAGGGAAAGCGTTTTTCATCTTTCGCCGTTTCCTGCGATTTCTGGTCGATCTGGCTCAACACCGTCTCATCCATTTTTAAAACGGAGCGAAATTTGTCCATGCTGTTGATGCGGTCCGACTCGAATTGTTTTTTCTGCTCGCCCTGCAAATGGTGGCAGCGTTCATCAATGTAATGCGCACCGGTAATGCCGACATATTGCAGCATCATGGTCTGGATGATTTTTTTGGCCTGCTCCTGTTTGGAGGCAGCATCATCCGCCATGGCAGAAGGCGCCTGTGCCAGCAAGGTTGCAGCCAGTAACGCAGCACCGAACATATGCCCGAACCTTGCCATGAAAAGCTCCTGAAAGAGGGGGTTTTTCCCAATCTAGCGGCAAAGCCTTAATTTTTTACCACAACCGGCCAATACCGGCCCAAGCCCTTCTCCTTACTTGCTTTTTATAAAAAGCGGCTCCGCTCCATAGCGTTTTTTACTGCCGCTTGTGTCACTAGTACCTCATCAAGCAAGAACACAAGGATACACCCCATGTCGACCAAACTCATCACCGCCCTGGCATTCGCCGGCACCACGCTCATCCTGGTTGCATGCAGCAGCAACAACCACCCCCTGCCGCCAGAAGGCAAATACAAAAGCTATGAAAGCAGCACCGACGCCAACGGCACCACCTACACCACCGAAAAAACCACCAAAGTGGACCGCGATGACGATGGTGACAAAAAAGCCGTGGTGAAAACCAAAACCACCAAAGACCCCAAAGGCTGGTTTAACAAGGAAACCACCTCCGAAAGCAAAAAAGTGATCGAAGAAGATCGTTAGAAACAGCCGTTAAAGGAGCCCTGCCATGACGCTTTCCACCATCATCCTGATCATCCTGGTTTTGCTCCTCATTGGTGCATTGCCCACCTGGCCGCACAGCAGCAGCTGGGGTTACTACCCAAGTGGCGGCCTGGGCACCCTGGTGGTGATCCTCATCATCCTCATGCTGCTAGGCAAAATATAAACCGCAATCCACCCAACGAAAAATAAGAAACGTCCCCCGTCATAGCCTCACTGAAACAACGTTTTGGTGAGGCCTTTTTTTTAAACAGGTCACCATGAAAAAACATCTGCTCATCTGGCCCCTTTCCATAAGCGCCTTTGCCATGGCGGCCTGCGCCGCTCTGCCGGTTGGCTCGCAACCCGCACATCATGAGGAAACTTATGCGCTGCAACCCAACGGGCACAGTTCGCTTGATCGGTCCCTTTCGGCATTGGAAACGCGGCATCCCGGCAAATCCGGCTTTCGGCTGCTGCCACGCGGGGAAGAGGCCTTTCTCATGCGCATTGCCATGATCGAGGCTGCCGAACGCAGCGCCGACCTGCAATATTATAGCATTCAGAACGACCGCACCGGCAAAATGCTGCTGCAATCCCTCATCAAAGCGGCCGATCGCGGCGTGCGCGTGCGCCTGCTGGTGGATGACCTCAACCTCAATGGCGCAGACCGCACCATGCTGGCGCTAAACGGCCATAAAAACATTGAGATACGTGCCTTCAACCCCTTCGCCTCCGCCAACACCGACATGGGGCAGATGCTCCAGCGCATGCATAATAAAGCCTTCATCGTGGACAATGCGGTGGCCATCGCCGGCGGGCGCAACCTGGCGGATGAATATTTCGGCCTGGCCGACGGCTTTAACTTCGGCGACATGGACATCTTCACCGCCGGTCCCATCACCCGGCAGCTTTCCAAAAGCTTTGACGGCTACTGGAACAGCGAGCTTTCCTACCCCATTGCCGAACTCCACCCTCCCGCCCTGGCGGAAAAAGAACTGCAGGAGGAACGGCATAAACTGGAACAGTTCTGGAACGAGGAACGCGAACGCGGCGAACTGCGCAAACTCATTCCCCTGTCCACGCAACTGAAAAAGCGCAACATCCGGCTTCATTGGGCCAAAGCCGAGCTTGCCGCCGATGAGCCGGAAAAGGTGATGTACGATAACGACGACGCACCCGCCCAGTCCGTCAGCAAACCTGCCAAAGCGCTTGCCAAAACGGCTAACGCCTCGCAGCGTGAGCTGCTTATCATCAGCTCCTACTTCATCCCGCGGGAGCAGGGTGTTGCCTGGCTGAAGCGCCTGAGCGATCGCGGCGTGAACGTGCGCATCCTCACCAACTCACTGGCTTCGACGGATGTCGTCGCGGCCTATTCCGGCTTTGCGCCCTATCGCGAGGCTTTGCTGAAAAACGGCGCAATGCTGTATGAAGCCAAGCCCTATTTCCCCACGCACAGGGAGCATAAAAAGCGCCCTCTCTCGCTGCATACCAAGCTCTATGTGGCCGACCGCAAGGACCTGATGATCGGCTCCTTCAATTTCGACCCCCGCTCCGTTCGCCATAACACCGAGATGCTGCTCATCATCCACAGCCCTGAACTGGCGACCGAAATCGCGGACATGTTCAACACCACCCTGGCGCGCAACAGCTACCAGGTAACACTGAACAACGGCGAACTGACCTGGAAGGACATGGCCACGGGCAAACTCTATGACGACGAGCCGGAGGCCGGTTTCTGGCGCAGCGTCAAATCCGGCCTCTATTCCGTCCTGCCGGAAGACCAGCTCTAGAAATCCGCATCCAGCACAATGCGATAACGTGCCTTGCCGGATTTCAGATGCTCGAACGCCTCATTCACCCGGCTCATGGGGAAATGCTCCGTATCCGGCGCAATCTGGTGACGCGCGGCAAATTCCAGCATCGTCGCCATGTTGGAGGGGGATCCGGTCGGCGAGCCGGAAATGGACTTCTGCCCGCCGATGAGCGTGAAGGCGCTCACCTGCACGGGGTCGAGCACCGCGCCCACCACATGCAGCGCGCCTTTGGGCGCGAGCGTGCCCATCACCGCCTCCCAGTCCAGCGGCACGTTCACCGTGTCGATGATAAGGTCGAGCGAGCCTTTCGCCGCCGCCATGCCATTGCTGTCGCGGCTGGAAAGCACGCGATGCGCGCCAAGCCGCTTGGCCTCGTCGCGTTTGCTGTCACTGGAGGTGAAGGCCGTCACCTCGCAGCCCCAGGCATTCAGGAATTTCAGCGCCATATGCCCCAGCCCGCCGATGCCGATCACCCCCACGCGCTGCGTGGGGCGGATGTCGTGCAGCAGCAGCGGCGCGAACACCGTGATGCCGCCGCATAGCAGCGGCCCGGCCTTCTTCGCATCCAATGAATCGGGGATGGGCAGCGCCCAGGTCCAGTGCGCACGCAGACGCTCGGCGAACCCGCCATGATGCGCCACGATGGTGGCCTGCACCTCGTTGCACAGATGCTGCTCACCGCCCACGCAGCTTCGGCAATGCGTGCAACTGGACACATTCCAGCCGATGCCGACCCGCTGCCCCACCTTCAGCCCCTTGGCATGTTTGCCCAGCGCCACCACGCGGCCGATCACCTCATGCCCCGGCACCAGCGGATACTGCGCCATGCCCCACTCATTCTCCACCATCGAAAGGTCCGAATGGCAGATGCCGCAGCTTTCCACCGCCACTTCCACCTCATCCGGCCCGATCTCGCCCATGTCATAGTGATAAGGCTCCAAAGCCTTCCCAGGCGCGGTCGCCGCCCATGCGCGGATGGTGGTCATGCGTATGCTCCATGTTGGAATGATGCCTATCTTTTAGAGCAACGCTCCATCCCTCTCAACCGCCATCGTCACTTCATCACGTCATCGCGAGCGAACAACGTGAGCGTGGCGATCCAGCACGCCAACATACCATTCCGCTAATCGTCAAGCATGCACCCCTCTCACATTTACCCCTCTCCCTTTCAAGGGAGAGGGCCGCGGTGAGGGTCCCTTCCTTCACTACCGCCGCTTCAAATACTGCTCCCTCGCCGGATCATAGCTCACCTCGCGGTAATCGATGATGATGGCCAGCTGCTGCGAAAGCTCGTGAGGGCTGGCATGGGTCAGGTCCTTGCTGAGTTCGGCGATGATCTTGCTGCTCACCTTCTGGCTCATGCATTTGCGAAGGTCGCCCAGCGCCTTGGCGGGCGCGGCGATCACCAGCATGTCATACTGGCTGCATTGCTCGTCCAGCATGTCGGCCACCTGCTTGGCGAAGGCATGCTTGGCGAAGCGGTGGGGGTCCGTTTCATCCATCGCCGAGCGCCCGCTCCCCACGCTGGAAAAAGCCCTGCCCGGCCTGTCGGAAGCAATCTCGCGCGAGGGCCGGTGGGCATCCACCGACATCAATCCCTCAATCTCGCGCAATCCATGATGTTTTCCTTCCATCACAAACACGCGCGCCATGCCGCCATCGGCGGCTACAACCCAAATAACGGCCATAGGTTCCTCCTGTTGCGGGTATCGCCCCTATCCTGCGCCCGAAGGCATAAAACCTCCATGCGAAACACCCACCCCCAAACCATCCACCTGAAAAACCATCATTTTCGTCATTCCAGCGAAGGCTGGAATCCACCCTTGCGGCCCATCCCCCCAACCTGCTACATTGCCCGTGGCGATTAGAACCCGCCAACTCAGCCGTTTCCCACTCACGACAGAGTGGATTTTTTGCGTCCGCATTCCAGCAATGCCGGGCACAATCTCTCTGTCGGGATGGTGGTGGAATAAAATACCCGCAAGGGAAATACATCACACACGTGTTGAGCGTGGGTTCTAACTCCCGATACCAGAGAGGAGAACCCCATGCAAAACGACCTGCTATCCATCCTGCCCTTCTGCCACCCGCACGAAGCCCCTCAACCGCAGCCCACATCCAAACCAGAGCCCCTCACCTACCGCCAGCAACTCCGCCAGCTACGCCGCACCATCGGCCAGAACATCCACCAGGCCCGCACCCAAAAACGCCTAACCCTCCGCCAACTCTCCCGCGCCACCGGCATCCCGGAACACAAGCTGGATCAATATGAATTGGGGAAGAATGAGATTTCGATTGAGGAGCTTATAAGCATTGAACATCACCTTCACAGCAGATCATACTGCCATTAGTAGACAATAAACGAACTTTTGCTACTATATCTAGCGATAAGGTGTATAACGCCATTGGGAGATATGCCATGGTAAACAAGCTATACACGATAGGTTATGAGAATGCAGATATTGCTGACTTCATTGAAACCTTGAAGTCAGTGGGTATTGAAAAAATTATAGATGTTAGAGAATACCCTTTATCTCGACGTAAAGGATTCTCAAAAAATGTACTTTCTGCATTATTAAGTAAAAATGGAATTTCATACATTCATCTAAAGGGATTAGGCGACCCAAAACCAGGTCGAGAGGCAGCACGAGCTGGTAACTATAAGAAGTTTCGACAAATTTTTAATGCCCACATGCAAACAGAAGAGGCATGTCTTGATTTAGAAAGTGCCATCACATTGGCCGTGCAAAGCACTTGTTGCTTATTATGTTACGAAAGAAAGCCTCAAGAATGTCACAGGACAATAATTGCTGCAGAAATAGCTAAAAATACAGGTTTAGATATACAAGCTATTGGTGTAAGCATGGGAATAAGTAAACAGATGCAATCTAAAACGCACCAAAATGACACCTATCATGCATGGAATTGATGGCACAGCAGAAGCCATTATTTTAGTAAAAGCCTCTCCGCAAATAAGTAGCAAATATGGAGAAACAGTTTGCTGCGCAGGCATAACCCTTTCTGGAGAATGGGTTAGACTGTATCCTGTAACATTTCGAAAATTAGAAGATGTACAGCAATTTGGTCGTTGGGATTTAATACGGTTTCGCTGGAGAAAACCTAAAAATGATCCTAGGCCGGAAAGCCTTCATGTTGATCAGCAATCTATTGAAGTTGTCGGTGAGATTCCCAAAAGTGAGCGCCAATCATTATTAGCAAAATTTGAAGTCAGCGGTATAGATAAAGTAGCTGCAGATGGCAAAAGCCTTGCATTACTTCGACCACAAAATCCAAAATTTATTATTGAAAGAAAAACCTCTGATGAAGTTGATAGAGAGCGTGCCGGTTATTCAGCAATATTAAAACAGCAGGATCTATTTTACAAAGGCGATATTTCTCCTCTAGAACCATGTCCCTATAGATTTAAATATCGCTATCAGACCAATGACGGAGAAAGATTTGGGACATGCCAGGATTGGGAAACTGACGCAACATTCTTTCATTGGAAGAAACGTTATGGAGAAGAGCAAACTTTAGAGCAAATGCAAAGAGTTTTTGGTGAAGAGTTCCCTAAGAAAGGAATGGTATTCGCCATGGGAACACATTCTTTATACCCAGATACATGGCTTATAAATGGCATTATCCGTATGGATGAAATTATACAAATGTCCTTATTTTAGTTTATCATTATTCATAGCATAGGCTCAAAACCTCAATCATCTCAACCCCACCCGGCGTCCGCAACTCCACCATATCCCCCACTCCCGCCTTCAGCAGCGCACGTGCCACAGGTGAAATCCAGCTGATCTTGCCCAGGTTCAAATCCGCCTCGTCTATGCCGACCAGCGTTACCGTCACTTCGCTGTCATCCTCCCGCGCATAGGTCACGGTGGCGCCGAAAAACACCTGCTTCAGCCCCTGCTGCTTGGCGGGGTCGACGATTTCCGCATTGTCCAGGCGTTTGAGGATGTAGCGGATGCGCTTGTCGATCTCCCGCAGGCGTTTTTTGCCATAGATGTAATCGCCATTCTCCGAACGGTCGCCATTGCCCGCCGCCCAGCTGACGATCTGCACCACCTTGGGCCGCTCCTCCCGCTGCAATTGCTGCAGTTCCGCCTGCAACCGGGCATAGCCCGTCGGCGTCATGTAATTCTTCACATGCGCAGGCAGGGATTCCGGCTCGTCGGGGCCGTCATCATCCTCATTATCCGTTTCTTTGGTGAATGCCTTGCTCATATCGCCGCCTTATTAGACAGCCATACTATGCGCACCTGTACGTTCCGTTTCAAGATGCGTGTTGGGGGCGATCAAATCCGCCTGCGCGGCCGTCACGCTGCGCCCGGCGTCGGCGGCCAGCTGCGCGGGGTTATCCAGCACCAGCGGCTGTGCGACAAACCGCGCGGCATCATTCGCTGCCACCAGCTGCGCACCGGAAAGATCAATGCCGTGATACTGCTGAAGACCATCCGCCAGCTGGCTGTATACCGTGCCGAACTCCAGGTGCTTTTCCTTGAAATGCTCCACGATGGAAGCCGCCGCATCCGCCACCAGCTGCGGCAGCCTGTCGCGCGGCATCCTGGCCAGCCCGTCGGTCATATGGGCGTTCAACTCCTCCATATCCACTACCTTGGTGCCGAAGGGTGCGAAATAGCGAATACCCTGCGCCAGCGTGAACAGCATGCCGCCCACCCCGCCCAGCACGTCGGGATATTCCTTCCCATCCTTGCTGAACTTGATTTTACGGCGGGTAAAGCCGTTCAGCGCAATGCTGAATGCCGCAAATCCCTCGATCACCGAACTCAGGCGAAACACCACCTTCTCGCGGATCGTATCCAGCAACGTATGAGGCGTGGGATCGTAAGGATCGGGGATTTTGGATGTCAGCGCGATGCTTTTGCCCACCAGATAGGCCATGCCCGCCTGATGACTCAGCGCATCCTTGTTTTTGCCCGCCTGATAGGCACCAAGCAGGTTTCCGTGCGCCAGCTTGTCCGCGCTCTCACGCCAATTCTTGACCGGAAATGCCAGCGCGAAGGCGCCGAAATAGCGCAGGCCGATCTCCCCGATGCGCACCGAATTGCGGCGGATGAAATCCTGCCCCTGCTCCACCAGCCCCTTGCGCGGATCATTCGCATGGCGCAGCGCCGCGCGGCTGTCATCGGGCGAAGGCAGGCTCTCCCCCTGTGGCAGATAGGCCTGCATCTGGGCGTTGAAATGCTCTTTCAAAAAACGCAGCTGATGAACATCCTGCGCCTTCTCCGCCCCAAAAACAATGTTGGTGCCGTTGGCCATCAGGTTGGAGACCGCGAAGATCGCCGTCGGCGCATCAATGCCCTTGGCGGAGAATTTAGCCGATGCCAGCTGCAGCGACTGCCCCACGATGCTCAGCTTGCCGCGCCATTTCCATGGCTCGAACCCCTGCGGCTCCGGCGCGGGCGGCGCAAAATGCCCGCCCAGCATGTTCAGCAGCCCGTCCTGCGAAAGCGGCCCGCGCGTCACCAGCACCGCATGGCCGTCCAGCATGGTTTGCGTCACCACCGTCTGGCCGATGCCCTTGCTGGAAAGCAGCTGCTTAACCGCCACTTCATCCGCCCCCGTGGCCAGATGGATATAGGCCGCATTGCCCTGTGCCGAAGGGGAAAACTCCACCTTCGCCACGCCCGAATCAGGGTTGCTGGACAGGAACATCACCATGCGGAAACGGTTAAACCTCTGTTTAGAATAACTTTAATTGCCTTGATCGGCATATTGTTCTGTTTGCGGGACGATACTAATGATTATGCGGGTTCTGGCAAGAAAAACCGCACGTTGCGCCGCAGCAAATCATCCCGGCATTGAGCGAGCCCTGCCCCGACTGTACAACCGGCACAGGGGGATACCATGAGCCTGACCGACATTATCATCGAACCGCGCGACAAAGACCTGGGCGGCTTCACCGTGCGGCGCATCCTGCCCTTTGCCAAACGGCGGATGGTCGGCCCCTTCATCTTCGTGGACGAGATGGGCCCGGCGCATTTCGCCGTTGGCAGCGGCATCGACGTACGCCCACACCCGCATATCGGCCTGGCCACCGTCACGTACCTTTTCTCGGGCTCCATCTTTCACCGCGATACCCTGGGCTCCGCCCAGTCCATCACCCCCGGCGCGGTAAACTGGATGACCGCCGGGCGCGGCATTGCCCATTCCGAACGCACGGCAATGGAAACCCGCACCCACGGGCACGATATCCACGGCCTGCAAACCTGGGTGGCCCTGCCGCGCGAGGCAGAGGAATGCGCGCCGGAATTTTTCCATCACCCCGGCTCCGCCCTGCCGGAAATGGACCTGCCCGGCGTGAAGTTGAAACTCATTGCCGGGCGTGCCTATGGCCACGAATCCCCCGTGAAACTCTACAGCCCGCTTTTTTATATCGAAGCCCACATGCAGCCCGGCAGCAGGCTCACCCTGCCCAATGATGATGCCGAACGCGCCATCTACGTGATGCAGGGCGAGCTTCGCGCCGGTGACACACATCAAACCGCGCACCATGCCCGTGTTCTCAACGGGTGAAACCATCACCCTGCAAGCCCAAACCCCTGCGCACATCATGCTGCTGGGCGGAGCCCCCCTGAGCGAGCCGCGCTTCATCTGGTGGAATTTCGTCTCCAGCAGCGAGGAGCGCATCGCCCAGGCGAAAGAAGACTGGGTCGCCCAGCGCTTCGGCACCATCCCGGGTGACGACAAGGAATTTATCCCCCTGCCGGAGTAACCCCATGGCCACCGACGCCCCCACCACCGCCACCATCAAGGAAAACGGCAAAAGCGCCTTCGCCGTGGATATAGACGTCTCCGGTTTTACCATCCTTGGGGACGAGCCGGAGGATGCGGGCGGCGGCAATCTCGGCCCTGCGCCGTATGACCTGCTGACCGCGGCACTGGGCGAATGCACCGCCATGACCGTGCGCTGGTATGCCCGCCAGCAGAACTGGCCGCTGGAGAGTGTGGAAGTCGCCCTCACCCACGAAAAAGTGAGCGCAAACGGAAGCCCCCGCAAAACGGACCATTTCACCAAAACCATCACCATCCATGGCGATAGTTTAACGGCAGAGCAAAATAAAAAGCTGATCGAGATCGCCGCCAAATGTCCTGTCCAGCGCACGCTGGAAGGCACCCCGGTGATCGAGACGCGTTAGGCGGCAACCAGCGTCTTGAACCCGCCATACCCCATGCGCGCGCAATCGAACGGCAGGTTGGCCGCGTCGCAGTGTTCATTCATGCGCGGGTCTGCCATCACCTTGGCATTCACCTCATCCCGATGCTCGCGGGATTTATACGTAATCCAGGCGAACACCACCGTTTCATCCGGCGTGGCATGGGCCAGTTCTGGAAATTTCACGCCGAATGCAGGGTTCATGTCCTCGCCCACGCATTCGCGATATTCCAGCGCGCCATGCTCGCGCCAGATCTTGGCGGCCTTCTCGGCAAGCGCCTTATAGTCATCCAGCCTGTCCGTTGGCACGGGCAGCACAAAACCATCCACATAGGTCATAACGCATCTCCTATTTTTTGGTACGGGCCTTAGTCCTACGCTTCTCAGCGGGAATGGCAAGCAGATCGTCCCCGCCCTTATCCAGCTTGCCCGCCAGCACCGCTTTGGCATGCGGCAGGTCCAGCGCCTTCTGCCAGCGGGCGATCACGATGGTGGCCACGCAATTGCCCACCACATTGGTCAAGGCCCGCCCTTCGGACATGAAACGGTCCACCCCGAGGATGATCGTCACCGCCGCCACGGGCAGCACATGCACCGCATCCAGCGTGCCCGTCAGCACCACAAAGCCGGAGCCCGTCACGCCCGCCGCGCCCTTGGACGTCACCAGCAGCACCGCCAGGATGCTCAGTTGCGTCTCAAGGCTGAGGTCCATGCCGATGGCGTGCGAGATGAAGAGGATCGCCAGCGTGAAATAGATCGATGTGCCGTCCAGGTTGAAGGAATAACCGGTCGGCACCACCATCCCCACCACCTGCCGCGCACAGCCTAGCCGCTCCAGCTTATCCAGCAGGCGCGGCAGCACCGTTTCCGATGATGAAGTGCCGAGCACGATCAGCAACTCGCCCTTGATGTAATTCAGCAGCTGAAAAATGCTCAGACCAGTCGCCAGCTTCAACACCAGCCCCAGCACCAGCAGCACGAACAGGATGCAGGTGCCGTAGAACAGCAGCACGAAGCCGATCAGATCGGCCAATGTCCCGATCCCGTATTTGCCGATGGTGAAGGCCATCGCGCCGAATGCCCCCATCGGCGCCAGCTTCATCACGATGCCTACAATGCGGAAAAACACCTGGGAGAAAGACTCGATCGCCTTGATCACCGGTTTCGCCGTTTCCCCCATGCCCAGCATCGCCCAGGCAAACAGGATGGCCGTCAGCAGCGTCTGCAGCAGATTGCCCTCCGTCACCCCGTCCAGGAAACTGTGCGGCACCGTGCCCAGGATGAAATCCATGAACCCGTGCCCGCCCTCCGCTTTCGCCTGCGGCGAATAGCCGGGAATGGATGAGACATCCAGACTCGCGGGATCGATGCCCATCCCATGCCCCATGCCGCTGAGATTACCCACCAGCAATCCGATCACCAGTGCCAGCGTGGTGATGAGCTCGAAATAGATCAGCGCCTTGATGCCGAGGATACCCGCCTGCTTCATGTCGCCCATATGCACGATGCCCGTCACCACCGTGCAGAAAATAATGGGCGCAATGAGCATTTTGATAAGGCTGATAAACAGCGTGCCAAGCGGCTGCATCTTCACCGCCCATTCGGGCGAAACCGCCCCCAGCGCGATGCCGAGCGCAATCCCAACCAGCACCTGCACATAAAGGTGCGTCGCCTTGTTTACCATGCCTGCCTGCTTTCATTGTTGTTGCCATCCTTTAGCAGAAAACCCCTGCCCCATGCAAAGCCGCATAATTTTAGAATTGACTTAATTAAGCGAACACTTATCATAAAACCATGATGATATTCACCGCCCTTGCCGACCCGACGAGACTGCGCATTGTGGAAATGCTTGCTACCGGCGGACGCATGCCCGCCAGCCGCATCAGCAGCCAGTTTCGCGTCAGCGCACCTGCCATTTCGCAGCACCTGAAAGTGCTGCGCGAGGCCAGACTGGTGAAGATGGAGGTCAAAGCGCAACAGCGCATATACGAAATCAACCCCGAAGGGCTTTCCGATATCGAACATTGGATATCGAAAATGAAACAACAGTGGGAGGAGCGCTTCGATGCGCTCGACGCCCTGTTGAAGGAAGAAATGAAACAGAAGAAACAACCACCAAGGAGCCACCATGACGTCCCTCGCCAACCCTGAAAATTACACTTTCACCATCTCCCGCACCTTCGATGCGCCATTGAACCTGGTTTGGCAGGCATGGACGGAGAATGAGAAACTGCAGAAATGGTTCGGCCCCAAATCCTGCCCGATTTTCTACAGCAAGCTGGATTTCCGCGAGGGCGGCTATTTCCATTACGGCCTGCGCATTCCGGGCGCCAACGACATGTGGGGCAAATGGACCTTCCGCAGCATTTCCCCGCAGCAAAGCATTGAGTTCATCTTCGG
Source organism: bacterium (assembly GCA_016124905.1). Classification (NCBI taxonomy): domain Bacteria; species bacterium. The sequence continues at coordinate 605 of WGMV01000039.1, read as the reverse complement.
CTTCAGCGACGAGACAGGCGAAAAGCTCACGCGTCATCCCTTCCATCAGGGTTGGCCCATGCAGATGCGTTCCGTCATCACTTTCAAGTCATTCGGCGATAAAACGGAAGTGATCGTGAGCTGGAATGCCCACGATGCCACAGAATCCGAGCAGCAGGTATTCTTGGAAAACGCACCGTCCATGCAGCAGGGCTGGACCGGCACCTTCGAGCAGCTTGAGCAATATTTGCCAAGCCTCACCCAGGGAAAAGCCGCCTAACCCATCGCCCGGATAAGCAGCTTGATCGGATAACTCATCGCAACAACCGCGAACAAGCCACTGAACCATAACAGGAAAAACCAGCACCACTCCCTGACTTTCTTGTGGTGGTTCAGCCAGTTTGCCACGCGCTCAATACATGTGTTCATGGCTGCTTTTTCCACGGAAGATGTAATAGCAATAGGCCGTGTAACCCAAAATCAGCGGCAGCAGCGGCACCACCCCAACCAGCATCAGGGACAGCCCCGGGCCTGAAGCCGCTGCCTCGTGCAGCGTGTAACGGAACGGAACGATCCAGGGATAAATGCTCAAACCCAGCCCCAGATAGCACATCAGAAAAATGCCG
>WGMV01000038.1 GCA_016124905.1 bacterium | reverse complement strand
TTGACTTTTAGGCCAAGGCGGCCTAGAACCGTGGCTCTTTATCCTTGAGCCCTGCTGTTGACGTAGCGGCCATAGGGGGTAAGGGCTTGTAGCTCAGGTGGTTAGAGCGCACGCCTGATAAGCGTGAGGTCGGAGGTTCAACTCCTCCCATGCCCACCATTGCAGAGAATTTCGGAAAGGCCTATACAGGCTTATGATTGTTCGCGTGGGGGTATAGCTCAGCTGGGAGAGCACCTGCTTTGCAAGCAGGGGGTCGTCGGTTCGATCCCGTCTACCTCCACCAACAATAACGGGCGGCCTTGTGCCGCCTTTTGTCGTTGTACCAATCCATGCGGGGGAGCGTATGACGCATTACAGTGACCATCTCTACCCCCTCGCGCCGGATGTCACCGCCCTCGTCGTCATGGCAACCGACCTTGAATATGGCGCTGCGCTCAAGCAACTGGGCATCAGACCGCTCATCACCGGGGTGGGGCCGATTATGGCGGCGATGACATTGACGCACGCCCTGGCCGCGCTTTCTTTCTCCCGTCGCCCGGATGTCATTCTCAACCTTGGCTCCGCCGGAAGCGCGACATTGGAGCAGGGCGGCGTCTACCGCGTCTCCAGTTGCGCCTACCGCGACATGGACGCCTCCGCCTTCGGCTTCGAGAAAGGCACCACCCCCTTCAGTCCGCATCCGGCCGTCATCCATAAGGCGGCCATCCTGCCCGGCATCCCGTCAGCCTCCTGCAGCACGGGCGCCAATGTCGTCAGCGATTATGCGCCCATCCGTGCCGACATGGCGGAAATGGAATATGCCGCCCTTAACGAGGTGGCCATGCGCTTCGGCCTTCCCCTCATCGGCCTCAAGGGCATCAGCGACGGCAAAACCCCGCTGACCGGCAAGCTGCTGGAATGGACCGAACTGTTGCCCGCCATCGACCGGCGTCTCGCGGGGATGATAACCCACATAAAAGACATGTTGGCGCAGAGTGAGCTCACCAAACCATCACTCTGCCAGATGCCCGCGCATTGGACGGCGGAGCACGCCTCCTTCTCGCCGGTCCGGCAAGGCACGCTGGCTGCCTAGAAATTGCGGTTCCGCCCGAAAATGCCTATATTGCATTGATACGAAACGTGGCAAAACAGCGGATAAAAGGAGGCCGTATGGCACATCGATCATTCTTGCTGCGCATAGGCATTACGCTGCTTTCACTGGGAGCGGCGCTGCCCGCGCACGCGGCCGCCACGCCTCAGGACGCATTCAACCAGCTCACCCGCTGCGTACAAACCGAGGATGTGCAGACCTGCCGCACCGTGCAGACATCCGACTCGCTGCCACTTTATGACCGTTTTGCCTCTTATGGCCTGCTTCGCTGCCTGCCCAAAGACGCAACCTATGTTTCCCAGGAAGCCGAAGGAAACGCCGTGGTGGTGCGCGCCCGCGTCACGCAGAATGAGAAACCGCGCATCATGCGCCTCGTCTTCACGCAGGAAGCGGGCGGCTGGAAGCTGGACACACCCGAATCCCTCCGACGCGGCATGGGTGAGAATTGGCAGAAACAGGTGAACATGACCGAGCAGCTTTACCTGATGATGCGCACGCAAATGGGCGGCCAGCTCAACTGCGCCATGATCCATGCCCTTGCCGGTGGCAAAGGCACCGTGGAAAGGGAGATTCCCTGTGAGCGACATCATCAACCTGAAGCAGCGTCGCAAAGCCAAAGCCCGCGTGGAGAAAGAGAAAAAAGCCGCCGAGAACCGCGTCAAATTCGGCCGCACCAAAGCCGAGAAGCAGAAGGAAAAACGGCTCGACACCCAGGCTAAACAAAAGCTGGAAAGCCACAAACGCGAGACGGACGAAGAATAGCCCGCCTACAGGCTAAGGCCGTTTGCCGCATCCGTCGCCGCCTGCTGCGCGGCTTCCTCAATACTGCCGACCTGCGGCAGGATATCCGCCATCCGCACAAACGCCTCTGCAAACATGCCGAGCTTATCCTCCCGGCAGCAAAGTACAAACCGCCCCTGCTCATCATGGCTTATCCGGTACACGCTGCCCGGCCTGTCTTTTCTCGCGCGTTCAATCGCCCCGGCCAATGTCGTCAGAGCCTCGCCCTGTTCAGGCGCAAAATGCAGCACCTGCTGAAACACGCCCTGATGGATTTCTCCGGCGCCCACCTGCTGCGCCCATGCAAATGCCCGGTCGGAAACCATCCGCCCTCGTAATGTGTCAATCGGCACAGCTTCCACCAGTGCCGCGATCGCTTTCATTTCTTCTGGTGCCACCTCTGCCGGAGGCTCCGACTCGGCTTCCCCCACCATTTCTTCCAATATTTCTTCGAGCGGCTTTTCCGGCTGCCGCAGGTCCGGCGGCGGCCAGAAGGATGCTGCCTTCTCCTGCTGTTCCGGCGTCAGGTGGTTCATCCCTTCCAGAAACACCTGCTCCGCTTCGCTGAGTTCCAGCCCTCTGCCATCTTCGGCCAGTGCCAGTTGCGTGATGCCATAATCCTCCGGCACACGGTGTTTTCCCGCATCAACCATCGGCACCGTATCAAACAGGTGGTCAATCAGCCGCCCATCCCCTTCCACCGCGTGTTCCAAAACCTCACGCAACATCAGGTTATCCGTCCCGGTCACATACAGCACGCCCGCCCCGTGCCGCACGCGTGAGCGAATCACGGTGGCCTCCACCTGCCGTTCGGAATATTGCGCCTTTACGGCAAACGCCATGTCCACTTCCGCCGTGCCATGCTCTACCCCGCCCTTGATGCGGCGTTTGATCATCCCCGCCATATCGGTGGAGGTAAATGCCTCGCCCGAAACCCCCATGGTACCGATGGCGTTTGGAATGGGCAGCCCCGCTTGCTGCGCGACATTTACCACCCAGCTTTCGCAGTTGGTCGCCACGCGCGTGATGCTGTGTTCCTCCGCCATAATCGGCGCGCCATCGGCATCAAGCACCGGCTCATGACGCACTTTAGTTTGTCCATCGTAGCCCTTCACCAGCACGGGACGCGTCAATGGCTGCGGTGTTCCATCATAATTCATCGCAGGCTTGGAACCCGCCTCCCGCCCATGCTCATCAGGTGTCACCGGGTTGTGGTCCACCATGTTGGAATCATCATACCCCTTGGTCTGCATGGCATAAGGGTGGAGGTAAACAGGGTTGGCAACCGGTTCTCCCGCAAAATCCACGGGCGCCTGTCCGCGTATTTCATCCTCGCGCTTGTAATACACACGCTGCCGCCCGCCGAAATAATAGGGCTGCACCCCCGGCATGGTCAGGGTCAGGCTGTCTTCCTTATCCATCACATTGGGCGTTTTCTTCGGCCCTATATGCTGATGTTCCACCCAGATATTATCCAGCGAATCGCGGATGAACTGGGCCTGCTCCTTGCTGCACGGCATAAGCATGATGCTGTCACCCTCATACCGTCCCCACACATGCCGCTTCGCCAAGATATATTCATTCTGCAACGCTGCCAGATCAGCCTGTGCCGTGGCCTTTTCGTCTCCGTCATCGCCCATGGCCAGTACCCGCCGATGCGCCTCATACAACCTGTCGAGAATAACCTCCTCCTGCACCAGATACTCCAGGTAAATGGCGTCATTCCTCGCGGGGATCGAATCAGGATCATCCGGGGGCGCCTTGGCGCGCAATTCTGCGATCTGCTGTTTGGTAAACTGGGCGTCCTTCTCACATTTCTCAGCCGACATCGCAATGTCGATATTCTGCTGGGAAACATTATATTCCGGCCGGTTATAATAAAGCGCCCCCTCATACTCCACGGGGTTCATCACCATCTCGCCATCGGGCTTGTACTCAATCAGCACACCAAAGCTGTGCCGGTGCGAAATGGTAAATATCCCAATAGGTTGGGACACAATCGCAAACGCATAACGTGACTGGGTCTCGGGCTCGCCCATCCGCATATTCCCAATGAAGAATCACCGGAAACATTAACGTATTAATGTTAATAATTTGATTAAAACGGGAAAACCCCGCCTTTAAAGCGGCTTCAGCAGTGCTTCCGCATGAAACGCCACATGCTCGCCCATGAAGCTCGAGATGAAATAATAGCTATGGTCATAGCCATCCTGCATGCGGAGCATCAGCTTATGGCCCCCCAACGTCGCCGCTTCACGCAGCAATTCAGGCTTCAACTGGTTGGCTAAAAATTCATCCGCACTACCCTGGTCCACCAGCAGCGTCAGCTTGTTCGTCGCGCGCTGCAACAGGGCGCAGCTGTCCCATTCCAGCCAGGCATTGCGGTCTTCACCCAGGTAATGCGTGAAGGCCTTCTCTCCCCACTGTACTTGTGTTGGCGCGGCAATAGGGGAGAAGGCCGAAACGCTACGGTAAAACCCTGGCATCTTCAGCGCACACACCAGTGCCCCATGCCCACCCATCGAATGCCCGCTGATGCTCCGCGCATCGCTGGCGGCAAAATGCTGCTCCACCAGGTCCGGCAGTTCCCGCGTCACGTAGTCGAACATCTGAAAATGCTTTGCCCACGGCTCTTGCGTGGCATTGAGGTAAAACCCCGCGCCTTGTCCCAGGTCATAGGCCGCGTCGTTGGCGACATCCTCCCCACGCGGGCTGGTATCCGGCGCTACCACGATGATGCCATGTTGCGCGGCAAATTGCTGCACGCCGGATTTGGTGATGAAATTCTGCTCGGTGCAGGTCAGGCCGGAAAGCCAGTACAGCACAGGGCAGGGGCCATCCTTCACCTGCGGCGGCAGATACACCGCAAACCGCATGTCGCACTTCAACGTGGCGGATGCATGCTTCCACACTTCCTGGCTGCCGCCGAAACTGGCATGTTGCTCGATCCGTTCCATTAGAAATGAATCACCGTGCGGATGGATTTTCCCTCATGCATCAGGTCGAACGCCTCATTGATGCGCTCAAGCGGCATCGTGTGCGTGATGAACGGGTCCAGTGCGATTTTGCCTTGCATCGCATCTTCCACCATACCCGGCAGTTCCGTGCGCCCGCGCACACCGCCGAAGGCGCTGCCCCGCCACACGCGGCCCGTCACCAGCTGGAAGGGACGCGTGGAAATTTCCTGCCCTGCGCCCGCCACGCCGATGATGATGCTCTCGCCCCAGCCCTTGTGGCAGCATTCCAGCGCCGCGCGCATCACACCCACATTGCCGATGCACTCAAAACTGAAATCCACGCCGCCATCGGTCATCTCCACAATCACCTCCTGAATCGGCCTGGCATGATCACTGGGGTTGATGCAATCCGTCGCCCCCATCTGCCGCGCGAGCGCGAACTTGTCGGGGTTGATGTCGATGGCAATGATCCGCCCGGCCTTCGCCTGTTTCGCACCCTGAATCACCGCCAGCCCGATGCCGCCAAGGCCGAACACGGCGACCGTATCGCCCGCCTTCACCTTGGCCGTGTTATGCACCGCGCCAATGCCGGTGGTCACGCCGCAGCCCAGCAGGCACACTTTTTCAAGCGGTGCGGCCTGGTTGATTTTCGCCAGCGAGATTTCCGGCACCACCGTGTATTCGCTGAAGGTGCTTGTGCCCATGTAATGATAAATCGGCTTGCCCTGATAGGAGAACCGCGTCGTCCCGTCCGGCATCAGCCCCTTGCCCTGCGTAGCGCGGATTTTCTGGCACAAATTCGTCTTGCCGGATGTGCAGAATTTGCACTCGCGGCACTCCGCCGTGTATAGCGGAATCACGTGGTCTCCCGCTTTCAGGCTAGTGACGCCTTCGCCCACTTCCACCACCACGCCGCCGCCCTCATGACCGAGGATGGCCGGGAAAATCCCTTCCGGGTCTTCACCGCTCAGCGTAAACGCATCCGTATGGCACACGCCCGTATGCGTAATCTTCACCAGCACCTCGCCCTTTTGTGGTGGCGCCACATCCACTTCCACAATCTCCAAAGGCTTACCGGGTGCGAAGGCCACCGCCGCGCGTGATTTCATGCGTCACTCCAATTCGTGTATGTCGGGCAATTCGTTCAGGGCAAAATCGTGCAAACCGTCCCTCACGTCAACCACATGCTTGTTAAATAAAATGGGGCGGCAAAAGCCGCCCCGAGGATCGTCCGGGTGGAGGGAGGGGGAGTCCGGGACGACCCTAAATCAATTCATGGATAATATTGGTCACCACGCCCCAGATTTTCATCTGCATATCCTGGGTCACTTTCAGGGGCTTGTATTTTTCATTTTCGGGGCAGAGCCATATTACCTCGTCCACATTGCTGGTGCGCATGCGCTTCACCGTCAGCTCGCCGCCATGCAGCGCCGCCACCACAATGTGATTGTTCATTGGCTTGATGCTGCTATCCACCAGCAGCAGGTTGCCGTCATGAATGCCCGCATCCACCATGCTGTCGCCCGTGGCCTTCACCACAAAGGTGGAGGAAGGGTTGCGCACCAGCCGGTCGTTCAAATCCAGCGTCTCTTCCACATATTCGTCCAGCGGCGCGGCGCCGAAACTGGCAGATACATTGCCGCTAAAAAACGGCAGACGGAGAGATTTTCTCCCCGCCACAATATCCATCACCTCCGCCTTGTGGCGGGTGGGAATGCGCACCACCGTGGTGGGTTCGCCCACGGGTCTGCCCCGGCCTCGTTTTGCTTGGTTGGTCATGCCAATCTCCTGTTGTGAATTATTGTTACAACAATTATCCGCCGCATGCAAGCGTCATTGTCCATTCCTTCTGAATTCAAGCTTTTCAAAGGGTTTTCAGCTGCTATGGTATGGCCCGACATGCAAAAAAGGGAGTGACCATGCAATCGATCCAGGACCGTTCCGCCCCATCCATCAGCGGTTTTATGATGCTGGGCATCGGCATCGCTCTGTTGTTCTTCACCGGCGTGGCCATGCCTATCCTATCTGCCATTGGCATGGTCGTCGGCTTTTTCATCCTCACGGGTTTTACGGTCATTCAGCCCAACACAGCAGCCGTCATCACCTTTTTCGGCGATTACAAGGGCACCCTCAAGGATAGTGGCTTCCGCTTCACCATCCCCTTCAGCAACAAGCGCAAGGTGCCGCTCAAGCTCATCAACTTCATCACCGACCGTTTGAAGGTGAACGACCTGAACGGCAACCCCATCGAGATCGGCGCGGTCGTCGTCTGGCGCGTGGCCGATGCCGCGCAGGCCGTCTTCAACGTGGATGACTACCGCGCGTTTGTCACCAACCAGAGCGACATCGCCATCCGCACCATCGCTGCGCATTATCCTTATGATTCCGATAAGGAAATGTCCCTCCGTGGCAATATCGACGAGATTGCAGGCAAGCTGAAAGAGGCCCTTCAGGCCAAGCTCGGCATGGCGGGCATCATCATTGAGGAAACCAAGCTCAGCCATCTGGCCTACGCGCCGGAAGTCGCCGCCGCCATGCTCAAGCGCCAGCAGGCCGTCGCCGTCTTCCAGGCCCGGCAATACATGGTGGAAAACACCCTCGCCATCATCGATGAGGTGATCGACCACTTCCAGACCAAATCCAACGTCAAAATCTCCGACGACAAAAAGGCCGACCTCATCAACAGCCTCCTTGTCACCATGACGTCCGACAAGGAATCCCACCCCGTTATCAATCTGGGCAAGTAGGTTTTTGCCATGCTGGATGAAATCCTCAACGACACCAGCAAATTGATATTCCTGTCGCTGGTATTCGTCATTTTCTGGGACGTGGCAATCAGCCTGTTTTTTTACCGAAAAGCCAAACAGTTTCTGGAAACAGCACAACGTACCAATGCAACCATCACCAGGCTGGAGCCGGACAGGGAAGGGATGATGAAACACCACCTCATCTTTAAGGATTCCCTTGGCAAGGAGATACAGACGGCAAGCACCATGCGCACCAGCCCCGGCAAATACCAGGAAGGCCAGCAGATTCAGATCATCTATAATCCTGACAAACCTCATCAGGTGAAACTGGAGAATTTCGTCCAGTTATGGATGTTGCCCGTTGCCCTGGCTTACGGTTCCGTAACCATGGCCATGGTGTTGGCGCTTCTGGTCTGGCAGGGCATTGCCACCTGGCCCTTCTAGATTTTTCAATCCCTTACAAAACCTGTCATGATTCTTTCACAACCATGCGTTATAAGGATTGCGCTATGGTTACAGGCGCATCCAAACGGCTGGCGGTACTGACCCTTCTGCTCCTCGCAGCGGGCTGCAAGCCCATTCCTTTTTACTGGACCGTCCCCGACGGCCCGCCCGAATATGTGCGCGGCTACAATGACGGCTGCGATTCGGGCATCGGCGCCGCAGGCGGCATCTGGTACAAATACTGGTACGGCTTCCGCCGCGACCCCGTGATGCTCGACAACCCCCTCTACAAACAAGGCTGGAACGAGGGCTTCTCCTATTGCCGCTCCAGCTTCTCCACCACGCAGACCTTCTTCTAGGTTTCCGGCATGAGCGCGGCCCTTATCGACCAACTGGCGGACGGGCTTGCATCAGGCCGGATAAACATACGGGAGGTCCTCGGCCAGCTTACCGAAAGCGCCCTGCACGGCATTATCTACACCAGCATCGACCCCAACGCGAAACAGGCTGCAACGACGCTTTTCACACATCGTCTTACCACCCCCGGCGCGGGTGCCGGCAGGCTGGTAAGCTCCATCGCCGAGGCGGAGAAATGCAAGGCCGGAAACATCCCCTACATTCTCTTTGTCGATGAAACCAGCCAGGAACATGTGCCGAGCATCAAGGCGGCGCAGGCGGTCATCACGCGCCGTGGCGGCATCAGCTCCCACGCGGCCATCCTTGCTCGCCAGTTCGACAAGCCCGCCATGATTGGCGTCGGCCAGCATTTCACTCTTAAGGAAGGCGATCTGGCCACCCTGGACGGCACGCATGGCACGCTCTATGCCGGTGAATTGCCCATCCTCCCGGGCGACATGATGAACCCTTCCGTTCACGCCATTCTGAAGGCGGCGGAGAAAGCCTACAAAACGCTTGATGTCTACGTGAATGCCGACAATCCGGAGGAAGCCCGCATCGCGCGCCAGCTGGGTGCGAAAGGCATTGGCGTCAACCGCACGGAACATATGTTCAACGGCAAGGAAACCCTGCCGCTCATGCGCCGCATCATCCTGGCGAAATCTGCCGAGGAACGAAAAGCCCCGCTAGAGGAGCTCAAGCGCTATCAGGCTCAGGAATTTTTCGGCATCATGAAGGAAATGGACGGCCTGCCGGTGGAAATCCGCCTGCTTGACCCGCCCTTACATGAGTTTTTGCCGAAAGGGGAGAATCTTTCCGCCGAATGGCGCGCCCGCATGGAAGAGCTGCACGAGACCAACCCCATGCTCGGCCTGCGCGGCATTCGCCTGGGCCACATGCTGCCGGATGTCTATCAGGCGCAGATCCAGGCGATTGCCGAAGCAACCAAGGCGCTGCAACTGGCGGGCCTGAACCCCATGCCCTGCGTCATGCTGCCGCTGGTGGCGCAGCAGGAAGAGGCCGACGCCCTGCAGGCCTATTGCCAAAGCCTTGGCCTCAAAAGCAGCGTGATGATGGAACTCCCCTCTGCCTGCCTGGATGCCCGCCGCCTCGCCAAAGGCGCAACCTATTTCAGCTACGGCACCAACGATTTGACCCAGACCATGCTCGGCCTCTCGCGGGATGACACGGCCAAACTGATCGAGCATTACGTCGACGCCGGTATTTTCAAGCAGGACCCGTTCCAGACCCTTCACCCGCTGGTCGCGGCCATGATCGGCCTGTCCACTCGCATCGGCAAAATCGCTAACCCCGACCTGAAAGCCCTGATATGCGGCGAGCAGGGGGGAGACCCGGCTTCCATCCATGTCGCGCAGAAGCTGGGGGTGGATGGCGTATCCGTTTCCTGGCCCCGCATCGTCGGCGCGCGGTTCGCCGCGGCGCAGGCGGCCGCGGGGGTCGAGCGCGAAGCCACCGCCGACCGGTCCATCCTGAGCCAGGTGAGCGAGACCCTCTCTGCCATGTCTCAGGCGCTGGCCGCCTAACCCATAAATTACATGGTTACTCGCGTATTTCTGCTGCTATAAACCCCCTTATGATGCCAGATTCCACCACCATCGCCGTCGACCGTGCCGTGCGCGAACTCCGCGCCGGGCTGCCCGTCTGGCTGGATGATGCGCTGGTGGCCGCGCATGATGGCGACCTGAAGGCCGATTATGCCCTTATCACGGCGGAACGGTTGCAGGCCCTCGGTTTCGCAGGCCAGCCTGCCAGCCGTGTAAGCACCAACGGCAATGCGGATTGGCTCGCCATGGCGGCGGATGCCTTCGCGCCTTCCGGTGCCGCGCTGCCGCTGGGCGGTTTTCATCCCGCCGATGCGCGCGATGTCGCCGCCCTGTCCCTGCTGAAGCACGCGGCCCTCATCCCCATTGCGCTGATCGCGATAAAGCCGGATGCCGTCGGTGGCTGGCTCTCCATCACCGCCACCGATATCAACGCCTACGACGCCAGCCTGGCCGACAGCCTCACCCAGGTGTCGGATGCCATCATCCCGCTGCACGATATCGGCCCTGTGCGCGTCATCGCCTTCCGCCCCCATGCCGGCGGGCTGGAGCATCTTGCCATCCTCACCGGTAAACTGGCTGTGGACGGCCCGCTCAACATTCCCGCCGCCGCCATCCCGGTGCGCCTTCATTCCTCCTGCCTCACGGGCGACATCCTCGGCAGCATGCGTTGCGACTGTGGCGAGCAGCTTCGCAAGGCACTGGCCGATTCCACCCAGCAGGGCGGCGGCGTGGTGCTCTACCTCAATCAGGAGGGCCGGGGCATCGGCATTGCCAACAAGCTCACCGCCTACCGCCTTCAGGATGAAGGATGCGATACCTACGAGGCCAACCTGCGCCTCGGTTATGGCGACGACGAACGCAGCTACCGCGTCGCCGCACAATTACTGAAGACGCTGGGCATCCAAAACATCCTGCTCATGACCAACAACCCCACCAAGCTGGGTGCCATGAAAACCCTGGGCATCCATGTGGAAGCCCGCCAGGCCCACGCAGTGGCCGCCAACGAGGTAAACAAGGGCTACCTCAAGGCCAAAAAAACCAAGGCCGGGCATCTGCTGTAATAAACCGAAACAATCAGCATCTTGCTTTCCCTGCGATGCTGCCCCATCATGCCGCTCGCTGGTGATGGGGGGCGTTGCCCCCAAACCTCCACCAAGGGTCTAGACCCTTGGATCCGGTATTTCTTTAAGGATACCCCGCTAAGGGGGTATCCTTAAAGAAAAAGGGTACAGGGGCCTAGGCCCTTGGCTGGGTGCGGGACAGCGTCCCGCGTCAACAATGAGGGGAATACCATGTGCGGAATCGTCGGAATCATCGGTTTGCCATCCGTGGCGCAGGGTTTGGTGGAAGGCCTGCGCAGGCTGGAATATCGCGGGTATGATTCCGCTGGCATCGCCGTGCTGGACAAGGGCGAGTTCCACCGCGTGCGTGCCGAGGGCAAACTCTCCCAGCTGGAAGCCGCGCTGAAAACTACCCCCGCCGACGGCAGCATCGGTATCGGCCACACCCGCTGGGCCACGCATGGCGTGCCCAACACGCTGAACGCCCACCCGCACATGACGGCGGAAGTCTGCGTGGTGCATAACGGCATCATCGAGAATTTCCTCGCCCTGCGTGAGGAGTTGAAAACCAAGGGCCACAGCTTCACGTCAGAGACCGATACCGAAGTCATCCCCATCCTGATGACCGATTACGTGCTGCAGGGACTTTCCCCGAAAGAGGCCTTTTTCGAGTCCCTCAAACGCCTGGAAGGCGCCTTCGCCATCGGCGTGCTCTTCACGCGTGATCCGGATACGATTTATTTCGCCCGCCGCGGCTCCCCACTCGCCGTCGGCCACGGCCCGGAAGGCGAGAAAAACGGCCCCATGTACATGGCATCCGATGCCATCGCGCTCGCCCCGCTCACCAGCCGCATCACCTACCTTCAGGAAGGCGACTGGGGCATGCTTCAGCGCGGCGGCGTAAAGCTGTTCGATCTACACGGCACCTCCGTGGAACGCCCCATGGTCCTCTCCCAGGCTTCCGGCGCCTCCATTGGCAAAGGTAATTTCCGCCATTACATGCTGAAGGAAATCTACGAGCAGCCCCAGGTGATCGGCGAGACGCTGAGCGCCTATTACGACCCCATCCACCAGAAGCTCAGCCTGCCCATCCTTCCCTTTGGCACCGAGAAGATCAGCAAGATCACCCTGGTCGCCTGCGGCACCTCCTACTACGCCGCCATGGTTGGCAAATACTGGCTGGAGCGCTACTGCAAAATCCCCGTGGAAGTCGATATCGCCTCCGAGTTCCGCTACCGCAACCCGGTGCTGCCGCCGGGCGGGGTCTTCGTCTGCATCTCCCAATCCGGCGAAACGGCGGACACACTGGCCGCCCTGCGCCACGCCAAATCCGCCGGTCAGCATACGCTGGCCATCGTTAACGTGCCGGAAAGCTCCATGGCGCGTGAGGCCGACGGCGTGCTGCGCACCTATGCCGGGCCGGAAATCGGCGTGGCCTCCACCAAGGCCTTCACCGCGCAATTGATGACGCTCGCCTGCGCCGTGCTTGCCCTCTCACGCCAGCATGGTGGCCTGAAAACGGACGAGCTCGCCCGCCTCACGCATGTGCTGTCCGAGCTCCCCGCCCGCGTGTCCGAAGTGCTGGAAACCAATGGCAGTATCGAGTCCATCGCCCACCATTTCGCCGAAGCAAGAGATGCGCTCTATATCGGCCGCGGCACCGCCTTTCCCATTGCGCTGGAAGGCGCATTGAAACTGAAAGAGATCTCCTATATCCATGCCGAGGCCTATGCCGCAGGCGAGCTCAAACACGGCCCCATCGCCCTCATCGACGAGCACATGCCCGTCATCGTCATCGCCCCGCCGGATGAACTCTTCGAGAAAACCGCCTCCAACCTGCAGGAAGTCGTCGCACGCGGCGGCAAGGTCATCCTGATTGCCGCTCAAAAAGGCATCCACCACCTGAAGGACTACATCACCCACGGCATCACCATCCCCGAAACGGACCCCCTGATCGCCCCCATCCTCTACGCCCTGCCGGTGCAGCTCCTGGCCTACCACGTGGCGGTGCTAAAAGGCACGGATGTCGACCAGCCCCGCAACCTGGCCAAATCGGTGACGGTGGAATAGCCACCCTTGTCATAAATCCATTACATGACTAGGTTATTTCGGCCTCAATACGATCAAAGGCGGACAATATGCAGACATTGGACGAATACAAGGCCGATTATGCCGATCTGGTGGCGAAATGGATGGAAGGCGACCTGGTCGCCCATTTTGCCGTATTAGCCATGAAAAGCGCGGTATGGCACGGCGAAGAGCCGTTCATGACCCATGAACCGGGCGTGCGCGAATGGTATGCCTATGCCATATCCAAGGCCTATCAACAGCATTATGGAGACGCGCTCGAAGGCTGGGTCCCCACCTGCGATGCGTATCCCACGCCGCCCACCCAGCCTGATTTCCTGATCATGAATGCCAGCGGCCAGCAGGCATACGCCACCTACAATCCCCAGCAGGAAGCCGCCTTCGTGGAGATCTTCGACATCATGATTTCTGCGCGCAGCAAAACCGAAGGCGCTACCACCGCCATCGTGCCCTATCAACCCGTATGAGCGATCGGCATATCTGGGATAGTTGCGACGGCTTGCCCTACCGGGAGCAGTTGGAATCCTTCTGGCGCTACGCACGTAGACATGAAGGCCCCCGGCCGTTGATCAACGACCAGTCCGTGGGCCTGAGCATGGATGAAGTGCTGTTCGAGCAATATTGGCAGGTGTTTGCGCTGAATCATTTTTACGCCCTGCTTGCCGATAAGGGCCGGGTGGATATGGACTCCTTGCCGAACTTCAATGTCAGCGTGAGCGATGTCTGGTTGATGCGCGTGTTCGATGGAGATGACCGTTCGCGATCGTCTGCCCCAAAGGAAGGCGCTTACCGGGATCACGACGTGCCGCTATGGGAAGCCATGATCGCCGCGGGCACGGATGACGAGAAGACGGAAGCCCTGATAAGGGGTAAGGATGACGGCGCCTTCGGCGCGATTTTCATGCATCCGAGCCTTCCTATCATGCAGCAACTCGATGGCATCATGGAAACGGTCGCGCAGGAATGGTGGATCACCGAGGGAGAACAGCTTGTCCGATAAAAACATCCACGAGCTTTGCGGTCAGTTTCAGGACTATGTCCGCCACCACCAGGCCATTGCGGAATATTGCGTTTCTTTCTAGCAGCACGATGGCGCGGTGATCGATGAAATCGGGATGCGCGACCTGTGCGCCCAGCTTGCGGTCATGGAATATTACGAACGCATTGGCGAATACACGGACGCGCCGTTGCCCGAGGTGGAATACATCACTGACGAAACCCCCGATGACATGCAGGATGAGGACGATCTGGTTGCCGAGTCCGCCGTGCCCATTCGCTATTTTGATGATTCCGTGCTGAACATCCCGGTGCGCGATGGCGGGGTAGACAGAAGCATCGCCTGGCAGGATCTGTTCCTGCTTCAATATGGGCCGGTGGCCATTCACCAGTTCCTGAAACACGCCCCCGATGCGCCGACGGACCTGGACCTTCACGACATGAATGACGACCACCTGCCGGATGTGATGGACATGCTCTCCGGTATATTTGATGAATGGGCACGCAACACCAGGTTGCAGGAAGTCATATAGAGCAATTGCGGTCTTGGAATCGAGACGGATATTGTGTATGGTCACGCCAGAAACATTCTGAATACAAAAACAGACAGGCAGGCCATGACCGTTACCATAGAGAGCACCGCGCCCTATTACGACCAATATCAGGAGTTTCTGGCATGTATTCGCCAGCACCCGTTATACCGGCGACATTTCGATTCCTTCTACAACCAGGGCATCGCCCGGGACGAGATCGGCCTCGGCAATGCCGTTGAGATGACGGCCATGCAGGTATTCTACCTGGCGATCGACAGCATGGGTCTGCTGCCGTCGGATTACCGGCCGCAGATCAGTTTCAACATCGCCCGTTTCGCGCACATCATGGGCTTTGCCATACCGGCGGAGCGCGAGGAAATGGCGCCTGCTTCCCGGCGCGACGGCAGGGATACCCAATACACCCCGCAGGACCTGCTGGCCCTTCAGCAATCCATCGCCGCGGAGCAATTGCCGCCGGAAGCCTCCGGTCATATCGCCATGGGCGACCCCGTGGTGGGCATGATCCATACACGTGGTGGCCGCGTGGTGGATGGTGACCCGAACCTGCCTCCGCCCCCCGTCACGCCGACCGCGCTGGGATACCTTGATCTGCAAGTGGCCCAGGATGAATGGGACAGGCTGGGCAACATGGTGCGCGCCATATGGAATGACTGGGCCCCGTCGAAAGGCTATGAACTGTTCTTCCAGATGCCGGAACTCGCCGCGCCGGAACAGGAATTCGGCGACGACGACCGCCCGCAGGTCAGCCCTTTCGATCTGCCAGAAGACTGGCCATTGGTGGATGCCTGCCGTGCATTCGTGCAGCATGTGGCGCATCATGAACGGGTGAGGACGTGGCACATCAAATCCAAGCCCGATCTGCTGCTGGACCAGATGGCGGTGGAAGAAGCCTTTGCGGCCTATGCGGTCTATGTCTTTTATAATTATTTATTGGAAGCCCATTACCTGGAGGAGAACCAGGCGCCGGACGTGAACATAGACATTGCTCCCGTCATCCCGGTAATGAACGCGCACAATGCCACCCTCGCGCAGGATGGTACATTGGCGGCCGACATCCCGCTGCCCGCGGCCTTGAACCTGGATCCGAACCGGCTGGGCGATTACATCGATATGATCTATCACCATAAGGATCAAGCGGTTGGCATGGGCCTCTTGCCGATGAACGAGTCTAACAGCGCGGCGGTTGATCATGCCGTGCAGCAATTGCTGATCGACTGGGTGCAGCAGGGTGAATTGGAAGCCGCCATCGCCACCAGCCGCTGATCCGCAAATCCGCATCGGCTTTTAAGAAGTTTTCAGCCATTTCTGCCATCATGGGCATGTAACATGATGCGAAATGAGTGATGACGATGAAAGACTGGCTGAAGCAGATCATTCCCCCTGTCGGCAACCGCGCGACCTTTGACGACGTCAATCCCGCCACGCTCGAGGTGATCGCCACCCTCCCCAAACACACCGCCAAGGATGCCGAGGCCGCCGTGGTGGCTGCCGAGCGCTGCTTCCACACCTGGTCGGAAACCACGGCCCAGCAACGCGCCGAGTTGCTCAACAAATGGGGCGACAAACTGGTGGAGCATAAGGAAAAACTCGCCGAAATCATGGTGCTGGAGCAAGGCAAACCGCTGGCCGAGGCCAGGGCGGAGGTCGATTATTCCCTCTCCTTCATCCGCTGGTTCGCCGCCGAAGGCGTGCGTGCCGAGGGCAGGGTGATCCCGTCACCCAAGCCAGAACTCCGCCTGATGACCCGCAAAATGCCGCTCGGCGTCGTGGCCGTCATCACGCCCTGGAATTTCCCCGCCGCCATGATCACCCGCAAAATGGCCCCCGCCCTGGCCGCGGGCTGCACCGTGGTGGCCAAACCGGCGGAGGACACCCCCCTTACCGCCCTCGCCCTCGTCCATCTGGCCAAGGAAGCGGGCATCCCTGCTGATGCTCTGCACATCCTCACCGGCGATGCCAAAGAGATTGGCCCCGTCCTCACCGGCCATCCGCACATCCGTGGCTTGAGCTTCACCGGCTCCACCCCAACCGGCAAGCGCCTGCTGGTGGAATGCGCCGCCACCGTCAAGAAATGCGGCATGGAACTGGGCGGCAACGCCCCCTTCATCATCTGCGAGGATGCCGACATCGACAAGGCCGTCTCAGGCCTTTTGGCCGCCCGCTTCCGCAATGCCGGGCAGGCCTGCAACGCCCCCAATCGTATCCTGGTGCATGAGAAACATATCAAGCGCGCCATGGAGATCCTGAAGGAGAAAGTGCCGGGCGTGAGAGCGGGCAACGGCATGGATGCCGCCAGCAACATCGGCCCGCTCATCAACAAACCGGCCAGGGACAAATACCTCGCCATGCTGGACGACGCCAAAGCCAAGGGCGCCAGCATCGTCGCCAGCGGCGGCTCTCCGGAAGGCACCGGCCATTTCGCCCCCGCCGTACTGCTCAGCCATGTCAGCACCGAAATGCGCGTGTGGAAGGAGGAGATTTTCGCTCCCATTCTCGGCCTCGTCCCCTTCGCCACGGACGAGCAGGCCATCGATCTGGCCAACGCCACGGAGGCGGGCCTGGCAGCCTACCTCTACACCCCCTCCATCCCCCGCGCCTGGAAATTCGCCGAACATCTGGAAACCGGCATGCTCGGCATCAACGCCTCCCTCATCTCCCAGGCCTGCGCCCCCTTCGGCGGCGTCAAATGCTCCGGCCTCGGCCGCGAAGGCAGCCACGAGGGGCTGGATGAGTTCATGGAAACCCAGTACCTCGCCTGGGGTGTCTAAGGAAGCTCGCAAGACATGCTGCTGTAATAATGGCACTTTATCTTACGGATAAATCCATGGAGCCAAGCATGCCGAGCAACACCATTCCTGATGCCATAATACCCTTTGATATTAATGACCCGGAACAAGTGGCAGTGCTCCAGCAACTCGTGATGGAAGAGCGGCTGGTTGCAAGAAAGCCGCTTACCAGCACCATTGGCGGTAAAGAATCGGGCGTTCAGTTCCAGAATATCTTTTTTACCGATGTGAACGGTAAGCTTTACCAATTGGTGCCTGAAGCCCAACTGGGCCAAGAGCTTGGTTTTCTGGAGGATAGGCAAGGCATTGCGCATGAGGACATGCCTATCATTGCCCTGACTCAGACCCAGGCCAGACGTCTGGCGGATCAAAACCTGAATCTCACCACACTCGATCGGGACAATGCAGGCGTATGCAGTGTGGGAATGGGCGATGCGGAACTCGATGATTCCATTTACATCATTGATGAAGATTCATTTCCAACACCAGAGGATACCTATGGCCGTCTCGGTCAGACCTTGCCCGATGCCGATGCCCAGGCTGAGGTGATTGAGCAGATGAGACTGCTTCAGGAATACGGCCTTGTCGGCGCGGTGAGTAAGGAAGGTATCCCTTTTTACCGCAAAGAGGAAAATGTCATCCTGCCGGATAATACGCCCCCTTCGGTGCGCCCTTGCGAAACGGGCACGCCTGGCGGTAATCTTTAATCAGGCCGCTCTCGTGTCAATCACACCCTGCGCACGCAGCGCATCTTCCACCTGATGCAGCAAATTGGCGGCCTTGGAGGCCATCATGTTCTTGGCAGCCTCGAAAGAGGCCGGGTCAAACCCTTTGCCCACGCCGCTCGCACCTTCGATCAGCCGCGTTCCGGCATTCAACAGCCCGCGAATGTCACGGTCGTAAAGCTGGTCGATATGCACTACAATATCGTTCCCGCGCGTGATGGCATCCGCATGCAGCAGCCCGTAGGCATCGCGAAGCGCCGAAAGCGAATCACGCAATTGCTCCAGCGTCACGGCGATGTCGGTGGCCTTGCAGCTCAAAATCAGCTCACCGCCGATGGTGCCGTCGAGGGGGGTTTTGCTTTCGGTATGAATGAGGGTGGCCATGCTGCGTCCATCTAAATAATATGGGTTTAATTTACCCTGAAATGGTTAACGCAGCCTTTCCGGTTAACGTATAGGCAAAGAAAAAGGCCGCCCCTTCCGGGTGCGGCCCCATCTTTTGCAGAAGCAAAGATTTAGCCTTCCAGCACCTTCAGGTTGGCGGCGGAGGTCTTGCCTTTGTGCGTGGTCAATTCATAGCCGACCTTCTGGCCTTCGCGCAGCCCGTTGATGCCGGCCTTTTCCAAAGCCGAAACATGCACAAACACGTCATTCCCGCCGTCTTCCGGCTGAATGAAACCATAGCCTTTGGTAAAATTGAACCATTTCACGATACCCGTGGACATGGTTTGGTCTCCTCGTACGTAATAAAGTTAACGCCTTTGGCCAGGGCTACGCTGCGCTATGCCGATATTCACATATCACACAGGCGCTTACTGCAACGTAGAGCAGGATTAATAAAAGGCCGCTATTAAAGCAAGCAAAATCAATGGGGTCTAATAATCGATCACGAGATTACAAGCCTTTAGCTCGGCTGTTACGGCTTCCATCATATTCACGGCATGCGTGCAAAGTTGCTGCCCGGCGTTCTTGAGAAGGTAGTTGTCATGGCCGCCCATCTCGTGCTGTCGTGCCAGGCTCTGGGAGCCCATCTGGATAAGCGAAATAATCTCTGGCGGAAAAGGTTTGCCTACCTGCATCACAATTTCATGATGCTCCGGGTCAACGGAAAGCCTGAACTCCGTATGATCCTGAAGGAGCCATGGGCAGCGTTTTTTTATGCCGATCAACAGCGCGTCGGCTTCATGTTTCAGCTCATGCGCGGTGAGTTGGGCGATAGCCCCATCGTAAAAGGGAGCCAGGCTTATCTGCCCTCGGATTTGGTCGCGAGGTGCTTGTTCAGCTTCGGCGGATTGAATCACTAACATGAGGGAAGGATGACAGGCTTCCATGACATGCCAATGACAGAAAGCTAATCCTCAATCAGTTCCTCGGGGTAAATCCCCCACAGCACATCCTTGCGCGCCCATCCCTTGATGTTGCTGATCTGGACGCTGCACCATTGCAGCTGGCACTCAATCACATCGCCGATCACCCCGCGCTCAGCCCGCACCAGGGGGGCTGCGCCGTCGCGCGGCTGGCGCAGCAGCACGGCCTGCTCGGCCTTCACCATCACGCGCCTCTTGCCGGAAAGCATGGACTGATGCACCCAGCCCGTTTCGCCGTCCACATCCTTCACCTTGCGCCATTGCTCGAATTCTTCCACCACTTCCATCGGCAACCCACCGGATTTATACACCCACTGCACCGGGTAGCGCGTGCCCGGGCCCGTGCGCACGTTCACTTCCTCGGATTTGAAGGAAACGAAACGCGGTATCGGCAGCCCGCTTTGCGCCATCGCCGCGCCGCTTCCTAAAACCACCAACATCAATGCAACTGTAAGGCGCATAACCACAACATCTAGTGTATGCCTATGCTAAACCGATGCGGCGCGCTTGGCAACCCCTTGCATGGCTTTCTGGCGATTGCATTGGGTGCAATACGGATCCTTGGCGATCCGACTGATGCGGCTTTCCCCGCTCAAGGCATCGTACCGCCACAACCTTCCCTGCATGCTTTGCCCGATGCCCAGCAGGTATTTCAGCGCTTCCATGCTTTGCATGGTCCCAAGCACCCCTGTCAACGGCCCCAGCACACCGGTATCCGCGCAGCGCATAACCTGTGCAGAATCAGGGGAGGGGCAATAACAGGCAAAACAGGGGCCATCTCCGCCTGAAAACAGCGCCATCTGCGCCTCATATCCCCCCACTGCGCCAAACAGCATGGGAATACCCGTCTCCACGCACACCCGCCCAAGCACGGCCCGCGTCGCCATGCAGTCCGTGGCATCCACCGCCAGCTGCGCATCCTTCAGCAATGCCGATGCATTGCCCGCATCCAGCGCCACCGCCTGCGCATCAATGGCCACATGGCGGTTCATCTCCAGCAATCGGTCCCGCGCCGCTTCCACCTTCAGCCGCCCGACATCCGCCTCTTCGTAAATCACCTGCCGCTGCAGATTATGGAGCGACACCCGGTCATCATCCATCAGCGTCAATCTGCCCACTCCGGCTGCTGCCAGATACATCGCCACCGGCGCGCCCAGCCCGCCCATGCCGATGATGGCCACATGCGATTGCTTCAGCTTCGCCTGCCCATCCTCGCCCACCTCGGGCAGGATAGTCTGGCGCACATAGCGCTCACGTTCATGCTTATCCAAGGTCATTGAACAAATCGGTGGAAAGATACCGCTCCGCAAACGACGCACAAATCACCACAATGGTCTTGCCCTTCATCTCCGGCCGCGCGGCCACCTCAAACGCCGCCGCCAGCGTCGCCCCGCTGGAGATGCCGACCGGCAGCCCTTCCAGCTTCGCTGCGTCCCGCGCCATCTGTAGCGCCGTCTGGTTGCCGATGGTGATGATCTCGTCGATCAGCCCGGTCTTTAAAATCTCCGGCACAAACCCTGCGCCGATCCCTTGGATCTTATGCGGCCCCGGCGCCCCGCCGGAAAGCACGGGGCTATCCTCCGGCTCCACCGCGATGATTTTCAACCCCGGCTTCCGCGGCTTCAGCACTTCCGCCACGCCCGTCAGCGTGCCACCGGTGCCCACGCCGGTGATGAACACATCCACCTTACCGTCCGTATCTCGCCAGATTTCCTCTGCCGTCGTCTCCCGGTGCACCAGTGGGTTATCCAGGTTCTGGAATTGCTGCAGCATCACCGCGTTCGGTGTGCTGGCCAGTAGTTCCTCCGCCCGCGCAATCGCGCCTTTCATGCCCTTAGCAGCAGGCGTTAATTCCAGTTCCGCGCCCAGCAGTTTCAGCATCTTGCGCCGCTCAATCGACATGCTTTCGGGCATCGCCAGAATCAACCGGTACCCCTTGCTCGCCGCCACAAACGCCAGCGCAATGCCCGTATTGCCGGATGTCGGCTCCACCAGCACCGTCTTGCCCGGCGTGATGCGCCCATCCTGCTCCGCCATCTCGATCATCGAATAGGCGATACGGTCCTTCACCGAGGAAAGCGGGTTGAAAAATTCCAGCTTCGCCAGCACCCGTGCCTGCGCACCTTCTTTTTTCGCCAGCCGTTTCACCTCCACCAGCGGCGTGTTGCCGATGGTTTCCAGCACCGAGCCATACACGCGCCCGCGTCCCCATCCGCCTTCCGGCGCCGGCAGGCGGATATGGTGCTCACCCTGTTTCTTCGTGGCATTCTGTGGCATGGAAACAATCCTTTAAATCGTGAAATCCTGCGTGGCCGGTTTGGCGGCCTTGCGGCGCGTCAGCATGTCCAGGTTCACCTCCTGCAGCTGCTTGCGGCGGCTTTCATGCACCTGCGCGAAAATCGGCGCCAGCGTCGCCTTGCCCGTATCGGAAATAAAAGACGGCTGCTCCTGGTCCGCCTCCAGCGCGGCAAGGATATCATACAGCGACACCCGCCGCCGCTCCCGCGCCAGCACATAGCCGCCGCCCGGCCCGCGCTGGCTCACGAGGATGTTGGCGCGCACCAGCTTCTGCATCATCGGTTCCAGGAACCGCTCCGGGCAATCGAGCAAACTGCTCAATTCACGGCTGTTGAGCGGCGAGCCCAGATGGTCCGCCACCACCACCACCGCTTCCACCGCGCGCGCGGTTTTTCCCGTCAGTTGAAGCACGTTATTTTCCTTCTTTGACCGCGGTTCCAGTCGAGCCGAACCCACCCTCGCCACGCTCCGTGGAAGAGAGGAAGCTCGTCAGCTGCCAGCGCACATGGGACACCGGCGCAATCACCATCTGCGCAATGCGCATGCCGCGCGTCACCGTAAAGGCTTCCTTGCCGTGATTGATGAGAATCACCTTTACCTCGCCGCGATAATCCGCATCCACCGTGCCCGGGCTGTTCAGCACCGTCACGCCGTTCTTCGCCGCCAGCCCGCTGCGCGGCCGCACCTGCGCCTCAAACCCTTCCGGCAAGGCAAAGCAAAGCCCCGTCTCAATCATCGCAAATGTGCCCGGCTCTATCACGACAGGAGATTGCACCGCCGCCAGCAGGTCCGCGCCCGCGCTTTGTGCCGTGGCATAGCCGGGCAGGGGCAAATCATGCGCATGCGGCAGCTTCATCACCGGCACGCCGATATGCTCGGCTTCGTACTGCATATTGGAAACATTCTGCACGGTCTGGTTCTGGCTCATCATGCGGCTTTCTTTTTGGTGGGTTAGGATTGAGAGTGAAGCGTAGCGACTGAGCGCGACCGCGCTCCGCGCCTTATTGGCGCGTGAAGCGAGCGGAGCGAGCCACTATGGTTGTCACGTCGTGCAATGAAAAACTCAGCAATCCGCTCGGCCAGCATCCCCGCCGCAGCAATCTTGCTCATGGAAGCAAAGCTCTCCACATCATCCCCGCGCAGCAGGTGCAGCTGCGTATCTTCCGCGCCAAACAATGCGCCGTTGGTCACGTCATTTGCCACCATCCAGTCGCAGCCCTTGCGCGCGCGTTTCGCTTTCGCTTCCTGCAACAGCTTGGCGGCATTGGCTTCCGTCTCCGCCGCAAAGCCGACGCACAAGACCGGGCGCAGTTTTCCCGCCTTGCTGATGGTCGCCAGAATATCCGGGTTCTCTTTCAGCACCAATGCAGGCGGCTTGCCGCTCTGCTTTTTCAACTTGGTCGCGGAACCCTCCACATA
This sequence comes from bacterium, assembly GCA_016124905.1. Taxonomy (NCBI): domain Bacteria; species bacterium. The sequence continues at coordinate 5,761 of WGMV01000038.1, read as the reverse complement.
CCAATCCGCCACCGCTGCGGTGGCCACAAACAGGCTCACCGGCGCATCCCGCTCCAGTACCTGCTGGCAGGTAATCAGCATCTCCCGCGCGGTGGAAACCACCATTGCATGCACGCCCGGCGGCACCGGCGCCTCGCGGCTGGAGGTCACCAGCGTCACCTTCGCCCCGCGCTGCGCCAGCGCCGCCGCAATCGCATGCCCCTGCTTGCCGGATGACCGGTTGGAAATAAATCGCACCGGGTCAATCGGCTCCGCCGTCGCGCCCGCCGTCACCAGCGCATGCACGCCCGCCAGCGGTTGCGCAGGCTTGCCTTCCTTATGCCCCGCCAGATGCCCCGCCAGATGGGTGGCAATCGCATCCGCCAGCGCGGCTGCTTCCAGCAAACGCCCGGTGCCCGTTTCGCCGCAGGCCATCTCGCCATCCGCCGGGCCGAGGAACACCACGCCGTCTTCCTTCAGCTGCGCCACATTGCGCTGCGTGGCCGCATGCCCCCACATGGCCGGGTTCATCGCGGGCGCCACCAGCACCGGCCGCGTGCTGGCCAGAATCACCGCGCTCGCCAGATCATCCGCGCGTCCACCCGCCATCTTGGCGATGAAATCCGCACTCGCTGGCACCACCGCAATCGCATCATGCTCCCGGGCCAGGCGAATATGTCCCATCTCCGTCTCATCCTTCAGCGAGAACAGCTCTTCATACACCGGCTTCTCGCACAAGGCCGCCAGCGAAAGCGGCGTCACAAACTGCTTCGCCCCTTCGGTCATCACCGGCGTCACCGCAATGCCGCGCTCGCGCAGCAGCCGCACCAGTTCCAGGCTTTTATAGGCGGCAATGCTGCCCGTAACGATCAGGAGAAGGGAATAAGGCATAAGAAACCGGCTGGTTATGTGAAAAACACAGATTCACAAAGCGTTATGTATATTAACTTCTTAACGCCAATCCGCAAGGCTTAATAGAACCCTTCTCCAACCTTGTCACGTCATCCCCGGGGCCACGCAGCGGCAACCGGGGATCCATGGTCGCACAACCGCCGCCCCATGCATCAATGAAGAACAAACAACACCATACAAAGCACCGCTAGCGCCCCAATCACCAGCGAAGGCCCATGCAGCGCCGGCATCACCGCCAGCGTCGGCAGCGGCACGTCGGGCTTGTTCGCCTCCCGCGCCAGGATCACCTCCATCTGGTCCAGCCACATGGGCAGCCGCTCAAGCCGCTGGCGCAGCTCATGCCATTGCTGCCGCGCCCGCCCGCGCAGGCTCAGGTTCTTCTCCATCCATTCGCGGATGGGTGGCTCGGAAAGGTGCCACATGTTCGTCTCCGGGTAAATCCGCCGCGCCATGCCTTCAATCAGCATCATCGACTTTTGCAGAAACAGCAATTGCGGCTGCGTCTCCATCTGGAACGTATCGGTAATCGCAAACAGCTGTGTCAGCAATTTGCCGATGGAAATCTCCGCCAGCGGCAAATCCATGATCGGCTCCGCGATCGACCGGCAGGCCTGCGCAAACGCCCCCACATCCGCGTCCCGCGGAATATACCCTGCTGCCCGGTGCATCTCCGCCACCGCCATGTAATCCCGCTGCAAAAACCCGGCAATCAGCTCCGCCAGGTACATCCGGCTCTGCATATCCAGCCTGCCCATGATGCCGAAATCCACCAGCACTAATGTGCCGTCTTTTTGAAGGAACACATTCCCCGGGTGCAAATCCGCATGGAAAAACCCATCCCGAAACACCATGTGGAAAAACCCGTTCATCAGGTTCCGCACAATCACCGGCGCCTGCTGCGGCGGCACATCTGCCGCCGTGATAGCCGAAAGCGGCGTCCCTTCCATCCACTCCATCGTCAGCACCGTGGCACCCGTTCGCCCCCAGTCGATGCCCGGCACGCGAATGCCCTCATCCTGCCGCATATTCTCCGCCACCTCGCTGGCGGCGGCGGCCTCCATGCGCAAATCCAGCTCCAGCTTCACGCTCTGCTCCAGCGTGTCAACCACGCGCGGCAGCCGCAAACGCCGCACCGCTGGAAACTTCAAGCTCAGCAATGCCGCCAGCCAGCGGAAAAAGGCGATATCATCCGCAAACCGCTGCGCAATTCCCGGCCGCGCCACCTTCACCGCCACCTTGCGCCCGTTCTCTACCGTCGCCTTATGCACCTGCGCAATGGAAGCCGCCGCCACCGGCATAGGGTCGAATTCCCGAAACAACTGCTCGATGGATTGCCCGAATTCCTGCTCCATAATCCCCTTCACCTGCGTAAAAGGGAAGGGCGGCAGCTTATCCTGCAACGTGGCCAGGTCCCGCGCGTAGGTCTCCCCCACCAGGTCGTAGCGTGTGGCCAGTGTCTGCCCCAGCTTGATGAAGGCCGGCCCGAGTTTCTGCAAGGCCAGCGCCAGCCGCTGCCCCGGCGGCAGATGCCGCTCCCGCCGTGCAATCAGCAGCGACGGCCAATACCACACACCCGTAATCCCCGCCGCCCGCGCATCGTCCAGCACGCCGTAACGCGCCATCACCCGCCCAATGCGCATCAGCTTCAGAGCATGACGAAAGGGTGAGGGGCGCAGACCAACACTCATATCACAGCCTGTACCCGCTATGGATGGCCACCACGCCAAAACTCAACCGCCGCACACCAACCTGCGCAAACCCGGCCTTCTCCAGCATCGCCGCAAATGCCGCATTGGGCGGAAAACTGCGGATGCTCTCCACCAGATAGCGATAGGCCGGTTCATCCTTGGCAATAATCCTGCCCATATTCGGGATGATATGGTCGCCATAGATCTTGTAAATGCCGTCGATCGCCGCATCCACGTCGGGGGCGAATTCCATGATCGTCACCCGCCCGCCCGGCTTCAGCACGCGGTGCATTTCGCCCAGCGCCTGCTGGATGCGCGCCACGTTGCGAATGCCAAACGCAATCGTCACATGGTCATAGCAATAATCTTCAAACGGCAGTTCTTCCGCACTGGCGCACACAAAATCCGCGCTCACTCCAGGCAATCCCAGCATTCCGTCATCCATCCACCGCTGCTCGCCTTCCGCCAGCATGGCCGGGTTGATGTCAGATAAGTTAATAAAGGAATCCACCGAGGAACTGCTCACCTTCTGCGCGATCCGCTTGGCGATATCCCCCGTCCCGCAGGCCAGATCCAGGAAGGACTGCCCCGCCCGCGGCCGCATAGAGGCCACCATCGTGTTCTTCCACAGCCGGTGCGTGCCCACGCTCATCACATCATTCATGATGTCATAACGGCTGGCCACGCGGGCGAACAGGTCCGTCACGCGGCGCGTTTTTTCCTCCGGCGCCACCCGCTCGGCCCCGTAAGCCACTTCTTCCTGCGATGCATGCTTGGCCATGGCCGTCTCCATCTTCCTGCTACTCGCTACCTCGCAATTATGCGATTGCCAAGCTATATATCCTATACCATTCTTTCCCGGAGCGCCCCCTTGCCTGAATTGCCCGAAGTCGAAACCGTCGCCCGCGGCCTTGCCACCCAATTGGTCGGCCGTCGCATCCAATCGGCTCTCCTGCGCCGCGACGGCCTTCGCTATCCGTTCCCCACAGGCTTTGCCGAAGGGCTCGTCAGCCGTGAAGTGAAGCGCATCACCCGCCGTGCCAAATATATTTTAGTGGCGCTGGAAGGCGAAAAAACCTGGATCACCCATTTAGGGATGAGTGGCAAGCTCCTTTACTATCAGGGTAAAATTGAATCTGTGGATAAGCATGAGCATGTGCGCCTCACGCTCGATAACGGCGCCATACTGGCCTATATCGACCCCCGCCGCTTCGGCGCCATGGACCTCGCCAACACGGCGGATCTTCAGGCTCACCGCTGGTTATCCCGCCTCGGCCCTGAACCGCTGGAGGTAGGTGCTGATGCCGTCTGGCCTGGCATTTCCGCCAGTTCCACCCCCATCAAGCAGCGCATCATGGATGCCGAAGTGGTAGTTGGCGTCGGCAATATCTACGCCTCCGAGGCCCTTTTTCGCGCGGGCATTCATCCGCTTAGCCCATCCTCATCCCTGACGGAAAAACAATGGTCCATCCTTTTTTCCGCCATTCAGGATGTGCTGAAAGAGGCCATTATCTCAGGCGGCTCCACGCTTCGCGACTATGTCCGTTCCAGTGGCGATGTCGGTTATTTCCAGCACCGCTTCCGCGTCTACGGCAGGGATTCCAAGGCCTGCGGCCAATGTTCCACCCCCATTGCCAAGCTTACCCAGGCCGGCCGCAGCAGCTTTTACTGCCCCTCCTGCCAGCCAAAAATATCATAATGAAACAGTTGTTTAGCCTTAGTAGCCACAAGCGGTGGTAGCTCTGACTTCTAAAACCACAATGGATTGTGTCAATCAAGCCTTTGTGGATACTCGTATAACGCCATGAAAAATAGCCATAAATTTTTTTTCATCGGAATCGGATTTCCCCTCTGGACCTCAGCAAATTTTTTGCTACCATCACATTATTCCCGCACGGCAAACGCGCAGAAATGCTGGGTTTCCAGCATGTCGCGCTAGATTTGTCTCTGCGGACAGGGGGTTGCCGAAAACGTGATGCTTCAGGTCTTGACTTTTGAGACATCTCGCCTATAAAGGCTTCCCCTTTTCCGAGGGGCCCTTTTCTAAAAAGGCCCTTTTCTAAAAAGGGTTTTCTAAATACCCGGTTTTCAGCATGGCCTCCTGGTGGCCGCCATGCCGAAAGCTGGGTAACAGCAACGGACTAAACATTGTTTTTAAGGACTGGTATTCATGGCTCATCATCGTTCGGCCAAAAAACGCATCCGTCAGACGGAAACCCGTACTGAGGTTAACATCGCCCGCCGCAGCCGCATTCGCAGCTTCATGCGCGCGGTGGAAGAGGCCATTGCCAGCGGCAATGCCAATGCAGCCAAGGATGCGCTGAAAACGCTCCAGCCGGAGATTGATCGTGGCGTGACCAAAGGCGTGATCCATGCCAACACCGCCGCCCGCAAGCTGAGCCGTCTCACGGCCCGCGCGCGCAAACTGGCCGCCTAGCTCTCAGGCGACTACCCCGACTGTTTTTTAACCGGTTCGCCCCGTACGTAGCTGGGTGGAGATGGAGTTTTTGTGTCGATTCATGCCGTCAAAGCATCGCCGTCATTTGCTCCCGCCCAAAAAAACAGCCAGGCTGGCAACGGCCAGGCCATGCTGGATGAACTAAGCGCCAAGGCTTTCTCCCGCATCGAACCCAACGCCGGTTATGCCGGTGATCTCACCGTTCAGGAAGCCTGGGAGTTGCTGGAAAAGCACCCAGCCGCCATGCTGGTGGATGTGCGTACCCAGCCGGAATGGATCTTCGCCGGTTTTCCGGATCTCGCCTCTCTCAGCAAAGACGTGGCCATGCTGCCCTGGCGCATGTTTCCCGCCATGCAGCAGAATGCCGATTTCGTGACGGAGCTCACCTCCTTGGTAGCCGACCGTCAGACCCCGCTTTTATTCCTGTGCCGCACCGGCGGCCGCTCTCGTGAAGCGGCCATTGCCATGGCGTCGCAGGGCTATGCACATTGCTTCAACCTGCAGGATGGCTTCGACGGCCCGCTGAACCCCGAGGGGCGGCGCGGCACCACATCCGGCTGGCGTGCGGCAAACCTGCCCTGGCGTCAGCAATAGGGCAGCCGTGAGCGCGGCGCGTACGCCGCTGCCTCATTGCGTCGCAAGACGCAGGAGGCAAGAACATGGTGGCAGCCGTGAGCGCGGCGCGTACGCCGCTGCCTCATTGCGTCGCAAGACGCAGGAGGCA